>CAUJFR010000032.1 GCA_963169885.1 Bacteroidota bacterium | reverse complement strand
TGCCAATCCCTATTCCGCTTTTGCCCTGCTCAATACAGGACTGGTGTTTAAAGAACTCAAGCAACCGGATTCAACCTATAGTTATTTTCAGCAGGCCATCCGGCTGGAACCCCGGAATCCTTCTTTGCTGAATAATCTCGGAGTGATTTATGGCGAGGAAAAGAATTATGATTCCGCGAAAGCTTATTTCCGCCGGGCCTTAGGTGTTCGGCCGGATTATAAACCGGCCTCCAAAAACCTGATCCGGATTTTCAGGGAACAGGGATTAACCGACTCCATTACTGGATACCTGCGCAACAGCTCGCAGTATGAGCAGGGGAGTCCGGCCTTTCTGCATGATATGGGTCGGATATGGTATGAACAGAAGCGGTATGATTCCGCCCGTTGGTATGTGCGTAAAGCACTGGACATTGAACCGGGTAATCCACAGGTGCTGAGCAGTCTTGCGCTTAGTTTTCAGGGATTGAAGCGGATCGATTCTGCCCGGATCTATATGCGCAAAGCCCTGGACCTGGATGCCGAGAATCCGGTCATTATACAACGGATGGCCGATTTGTACCGGCAGCAAAAGAATACGGATTCTGCCTTATTTTATTTCCGGAAGTATATGGGGTATCGTACGGCCATTGGGGAGGGGCAATTGCACCTGCAAACGGGCAATTTTATGGCGGAGATGAACCTGCCCGATTCCGCCCTGCGGTATTACCAGTTGTCTATGGATGCCGATACCCGGATCGTTCAACCGGCACTGAATGCAGGTGTGTTGCTGATGAAGTCGGAATCATATGAAGAAGCGTTACCCTACCTGCAGCAGGCGGTAAAACGGGAGCCGGATCATTTTTCTGCATTGTATAATCTGGGACTGGTCTATCATGTGCTCAATCGTTATGATTCCGCCATTCAGTATATCAGCCGGGCCATTTTACAGGAGCCAGGCCGTTCCGATACGTATTATCAGCTGGCTTGTACCTCTGCGCTGGCCGGGCAAAAAGAACAGGCCATTCTGTACCTGCGGCAGGCCCTGGAAAGAGGGTATAAGAACAAGGAAAGCCTGCTGACCGACCCGGATCTGGAGGATTTAAAGGGGTTTAAAGAGTTTCAGTCGCTTATAGATAAATACCGCCCGACAGGAAATTACCCTGATTTTTAGTCGTTCTTTTTTCTGCTTTCAATTTTTGTCCTATATTTGCCGCCCGCTGATCGCTTATCTTCTTGCAAGAGAAGCGGTTGACAAAGGAGGCCCCGTAGCTCAATTGAATAGAGCATCCCGACCACAGCGTCGGGAAGGTTTCTGGTCAGTAGGGAAGTTGGGAAAATAGATGGCCCCGTAGCTCAATTGAATAGAGCATTTGACTACGGATCAAAAGGTTTCTGGTTTGAATCCAGACGGGGTCACAAAAATTGAGAGATTGTCCAAAAAGGCAATCTCTTTTTTATTTCAACCCCTTCCTTCTTTCATCTCCCGGCACACATATTTCTTACCATTCAACACCTGGTTGATGGCTTCACAGATTTCTTCCCGGGGGGAGGATTTGGTAACATAACCACTGGCACCGGCGCTGAACATGCGTTTTGCTATTTCAGGTTTTGTCTCAAGGGAAAAACCAATCACTTTTACGTCAGGATAAAGCGCTTTTAATTTTTCCGTGGTTTCAATGCCATCCATGGGATGCATACGGATATCCATTAAGACAATATCCGGCAAATGTTCCGGTATTTTTTCAAGGGCTTCGGGTCCGGATGAACAATGACCTACGACAATAATATCGGCCTGGCAATGAAGGGCGGCTGTTGCGGCTTCTCGGTAGATCGGGTGATCATCGGTAATCATCACCCGGATGGGCTTTTTCATGTTGCTAACGATAATTTAATCCGGGTAACAGGGCCAATTCGATCAGCGAAGGCGTTGAGGGTTTGACGAGATCAACCGGACCACAAATTTCTGATTTCAGTAGCTGATAAAAAATACCCCTTTTGTGGTATGCATACTTAGTTGTATCTACGTAAATACACTTAGAATAGTTAATAAAATATTGGTTGACCACCCTGAAAGATAAAAGACCGGCCTTAAAATACTGGCCGGTCTTTTTATAGCTCAATTTTATAAATACCGTTAATAATGCCAGCGGACAAATGCTTCCATGGCAGCATAGTGGGTGAGTCCTAAGTCCGCATAAAGATTGGCCGTGGCGGCATTCCGTTCTTCCGCACGTTGCCAGAATTCGCGTGAATCACTTCCCTGGAAGGGCACCATATCTTTTTGTGATTGATGTATAAAAATGCCGAATCGTTTTTTCAGAACCTGGTCCGGACTCATGGGTATGGCCATCTCGATCTCTTCAATATTCCATTCCTGCCAGGCTCCTTTGTACAACCAGAGCCAGCAATCCCCGATCCAATCATCCCCCGCGGCCTTGATACGGCGGAGGGCTTCCAGTACCACATTAAAACACACAATATGAGTGCCGTGCGGATCGGCGAAGTCGCCGGCGCAATACACCTGGTGGGGCTTTATTTCACGTAATAATTCAATGGTGATCTTAATATCTTTTTCACTCATCGGCTTTTTTTCGATCGCTCCGGTTTCATAGAAGGGGAGGTTCTGAAAATGGATGTTTTCCTCACGGATGCCTACATAGCGGCAAGTGGCTTTGGCTTCTCCTCGCCGGATCAGTCCTTTGATCGCCCGGATAGTGGGCGTGTCCATCTGATTCGATTTTTTCCGATTCAGGAATTTCCGGGCATCTTCAAGGATCTTGCCTGATTTTTTTGTATCAATACCGGCGATTTCTTCAAAGCCTACGGCAAAATCCAGAAAGCGGGTCACAAATTCATCCGTCACGGCAATATTGCCGCTGGTCTGGTAACCCACATGCACATCATGTCCCTGGTCGTGTAAGCGCTGGAAAGTGCCACCCATACTGATGATATCATCATCCGGGTGAGGGGAAAAGATGATCACCCGTTTGGGATAGGGTGAAGACCGTTCCGGGTGTACCGGCAGGTTCACATTGGGTTTACCACCGGGCCAGCCGGTGATTGAATCGCGCAGCATATAATAGACCTGCAGGTTGATCTCATAGGCATCGCCCTGATCCACGAGCAGATCGCTTAATCCATATTCATTGTAATCACTGTTGGTCAGACTCAGGATTGGCTTCTTTAATTTAAGCGCCATATTCACCACGGCCTTCTTGATCATCATCGGGGTCCATTCGCAGTCACCGGTGAGCCAGGGTGATTTATTGCGGGTGAGTTCAGCTGCAGCAGCCTCATCAACCACAAAGGAAACATCATCGTGATTTTGAAGCAGGGACGCGGGGATCTGTTCACTGTCGTCATCTTCTACAGCTTTCTGGATGGCCGGTGCTTTGGCACTGCCCCAGGCCATCAGGATAATTTTTTTGGATTTCAGGATCGAACTGATACCCATAGTAATGGCAAGACGCGGTACTTCCGATATATTGGCAAACTCATAGGAGTTGGCGATCCTGGTGGAGTTGTCAAGCGTAATCAGTCTTGTTCTGGAATAGATACCGGAACCAGGTTCGTTGAAACCAATATGCCCGTTATTTCCGATGCCGAGTATCTGCAGGTCAATGCCACCGGCATCCTCAATCATTTTTTCGTATTGCCGGCAATGCTCCTTGATATCTTCTTTCTTGATCTCTCCATTTGGTATATGAATATTTTTAGGATTGATATCCACCAGGTCAAACAGGTGGGTCTTCATAAAACGGTTATAACTCTGCAGGGCATTATTGGCAATCGGGTAGTATTCGTCGAGATTAAACGTTACTACATTTTTAAAACTCAGCTTTTCTTCGCGGTGAATTTTTACCAGTTCCGCATACAGGGTTTTCGGAGTTGAACCGGTCGCCAGACCCAACACACATTTCTCTTTCTTCTTCTGCTTCTCCCTGATAAAATCCGCAATCAGTCTGGCTACATAAACAGAGCCGTTTTTCTGATTCGGAAATACATGGACCGGAATCTTTTCAAAACTATCAGCAAAATTGCGGGGAGCTGCTTTTTTTGACATGTAGAGGTGGTTTGAGGCGTAAAGATAATCTTTTTTTTGAAGGTTTTTGCGGTTTGTTGCGGCTTTTTGCGGTTAATGTAGCTCAATCTCATCCACAAACAACCAGGCCTTATTCCCCGCACCGGGTTCTCCGGACGGAATATCGCCCCAGTTTTTCACCATCACTTTCACATACCGGGCTTTGCGGGGTTGGAATTCCACTTTCATCGTCCCTTTCTCCAGGCCTTTGATAGTGATCTTAAAATCATCAGAAAGTCCGGCTGATTCATAATTGCTGCCGTCGGATGATACAAATACTTCGGTTACCAATGGTTGCCAGATCCAGCTGCCGGTCTGACGAAGGGTATGCACCACTGCTTTACTGACCATTTCTTCCTTACCCAGGTCAATCACCGCTTCGCAATCAACCCCGCTAAAACCGAGAAACTCTTTGCTTTTCGCCAGTCCTTTTACATTCTGCACTCCATTTACCAATGTAAATGCTCCGTCACCAGAGTATGATTTAGAAGGAGGTGTTGCCAGGCTGATCTTCTTGCTGGTAGACATACTGAATAGAAATGTTTGACTGAGATTCAGTTTGCTGTTACTGGCAATATAAGTGGCATTACTGTTCACCAGTTGAGGACGGGTATAGACTGAAGGACCACCAAATCCTTTTCGGCTGATCATCATTTTTTCTGTTGACTTACCTGTTAACTCCCACAACACTCCCTTACCTGAATTAGCCGGTAGTACTTTAGCTTTAATATCATAAAATGCTTTACTGTAATTAGCCTTCCATAAATCATATCGCTTAAAAGCAGGCACCAGTTTTTTCTCAAAGGCTGACCAGTTCTTGTTTTCTTTTTTACTCCACAATACTTCACTCAGGGCGGCCATCCGCGGGAAGATCATGTATTCTACTTTGAGCGGATTGTCCATATACTCGGTCCAAACATTGGCCTGCGCCCCGAGTATAAACTTTCCTTCTTCCGCACTTAATTCAGCAGGTACCGGATCCCAGGCATATACTTTTTCAATCGGGTTATAGCCGCCAATAGTAATACTGTCTTCATTCTCGCTTTGTGAATGATCAAAGTACACCGGGTTGCCGGGTGTCATGATTACCCCGTGTTTTTGTTTGGCGGCTTCAATGCCCCCGGCTTCACCTCTCCAGCTCATCACTAACGCATTCGGAGCCAGTCCGCCTTCGAGGATCTCATCCCAGCCAATCAGTTTTTTGCCTTTACTATTCAGGTATTTTTCAATCCGCTGCACAAAATAGCTTTGCAGTTCATGCTCATCTTTCAGGTTATTTTCCTTCATTCGTTGCTGGCAGGCCTCACATTTTTTCCAATGGGTCTTGGGACATTCATCCCCGCCGATATGAAAATAGTTGGAGGGAAACAGCGTTGTCACCTCGTCGATTACATCCTGCAGGAATTCAAAGCTGGATTCCTTGCCCGCGCAGAATACATCATCAAATACACCCCAGGTTTCCTGTACATATTTAATGCCGCCCCGGTTCAGTTCATTACCGGTTCTTTTTGACACCATATTTTCCGGAATGACCGTTGGTTTTTCGGGAAAACAACTCAGCCAGGAATAAGCGGCAATGGCCGCGCTGCTATGTCCGGGCATCTCAATCTCCGGGATCACATCGATATACCGGTCTTTGGCATATTGCACTACTTCTTTTATTTCCTGCTGGGTATAAGCCCCACCATGCGCAATATTGTCATTTCCCCTGCCTGGGTAGCGACCGATGATCGTACCATTGCGCCAGGCACCCATCTTTGTCAGTTCGGGGTATTTCTTTATTTCAATCCGCCAGCCCTGGTCTTCGGTCAGGTGCCAGTGAAAAATATTGAGTTTGTGCAGCGCGAGATAATCAATGTACTTTTTAATAAATGCAACGGGCAGAAAATGACGGCCCACATCCAGGTGCATTCCGCGGTATTCAAAACGGGGCGCATCCTCCACGCTTACATGGGGGATATCCAACCGGGTCCCGGCCATTTTTAAACGGGCATCCGGAACCGGCAAGAGCTGGATCAGGGTCTGAATGCCATAAAATACACCTGCTGTATTGTCCCCGGCAATATAGACCCCATTGCCATCCACGGTTAACCGATAGGCACCCTGCACCGCATTGTCCATTCGTTCGTAGTTAAGCCGTACCGCATTCTTACTGGTCGTGCTGCTCACTATATTCAACTTAAACTGATAAAACTTTTCAAGATAATCATTGATATACATAGCCGTTTTCTCCAGGTTGCTTCCTTCCAGCACCAAAACCGTTGCCGGACTGATGCTGAACCGGGCATTGATCTTTGGTTGTTTGACTGAAGCGGGCTGAGGAATGATATGTACCGTCTGGGCGCTGGCAGAGAAGGTCAAAAATCCCAGAAACAGGCAAATCGTTATTTTTCGCATGTAAGTTATTTTGATGCTTTAAATTTACAGAATACCCAACAACTTACGTTATGCAAACCAATGCGGAAGTTATTCACCGGTTTTATACCGCTTTTCAGCAAAAAGATTATAATGGGATGAATGCCTGCTATAGTGATGATATTGTTTTCAGCGATCCGGCATTTGGCCTATTGCGGGGGGAGGAGGCAAAATTTATGTGGGAAATGCTCTGTAAAAATGCAAAAGACTTCTCGCTGACCTTTTCGGATATTGAGCTGCTGGATGAGGAATATGCCACCTGTAAATGGACGGCCACCTATACTTTTTCCCAGACAGGCCGTAAAGTAGTGAACCGGATCAAGGCTTTTATGAAACTCAAAGACGGAAAGATCATAGAACACAGTGATGCTTTCCCGCTCAGCAAATGGGCAGCACAGGCTCTCGGCTGGAAGGGGCAGCTTTTTGGCTGGATGGGCTGGATGAAAAGGGCGATTCAGAAAAAAGCCAGGAAGAACCTGGTTGCTTTCATAGAAAGCAAAACAGGTTAATTGTATTACTCCCGACTCCCGACTACTGACTGTTAAATATTCTAAGAAAACAATATTCCACTAATCTTCTAAATATCCAAACTTTCCAGCATTCACATCCTGTATCGCCTGTTCTACTTCCGGCCAGGTGTTCATCAGGAAGGGACCATAAGCGGCAATAGGTTCATCAATGGGCTCGCCGGATAAAACCAGGAGAATACTATCCTCTTTCGCTTCAACTGTTATTACTTCTCCATCGTTTTTAAACAACACAAAATGGTCTGCTGCTACCTGCTGTCCGTTGATTTGGGTTGAACCTTGAATGACCAGGATACCGGTGTTATAAGACGCGGGTAATGTCAATGTGGCCTTACCGCCCGCCTGTAACCGGGCATTATACACTTCCATTGGGGTGAACGTAAAAGCCGGACCCTTGGTGCCTTCGTATGAACCGGCAATTACTTCTATAAAGCTTTTTCCATCAGCCAGGAGGTGTTGTCCCATTTTACCATTATTGATTTCCTGGTATTTAGGCGCCGTCTTTTTATCCTTTGCCGGCAGGTTCACCCAAAGCTGTACCATCTGGAAAGGACCGCCGGTTTTACTGTATTCCGTTTCGTGATATTCTTTATGCAATAGACCAGATCCGGCGGTCATCCATTGTACATCGCCTTCACCGATAATCCCGCTGTTACCGGCACTGTCGTGATGGGCAATCTTACCATGGTAAGCAATAGTTACGGTTTCAAATCCGGCATGCGGATGTACGCCTACCCCACGAGGTTCTGCAGAGGGGGTGAATTCAATTTTCGCCCCATAGTCCATTAAGAAAAACGGACTCATCCTTTTTTTATCTATCAATCGTCCACCCGGAAAGAATGAATGCACACGGAATCCATCGCCAACCATGTGTGGCGCCGGTGGTGGAAGAATATGTTCAATGTTTTTTGTACTCATGTTGAATCTGTTTTATTAGATTTTTTTTATTTCAGTTAGTAGTTAGTAGTCGGGAGTTAGTAGTCGGGAGTCGGGAGTCAACAGCCCCTCCTAAGATGGATTGGCTGTTGTCATGTAAACCTGTTAACTTTTCAACCCGTTAACTTATCACCCCATCGGCACTTCCATCAGCAACACTTCCGCATCTGAATCTGCTTTGATGGACAATACCTCCGCCTCCGTAATGCCGAGGCCATCGCGGCGGTTAAGGGAAATGCCGTTGATCGTGACATTGCCTTCAATGATGAAAGCATAAACACCATTGTCTTTTTTAAACAGTTTGTATTCCGTTGAAAAATCGTTGTCCAGTTTACCCAGACTGAACCAGGCATCCTGGTGAATATGGACTTTGCCGTCAGTGGTGCCGATAGGGGAGACTACGGTGAGCAGTTTATTATACTTGTCCGCATCGGTATAACTTTGCTGATCATACCGGGGTTGTACATTGCGCTGATTGGGGAATACCCATATCTGGAAAAACTCAACGGTCTTATCTTTATTCTTATTTTTTTCGGAGTGTTGGATACCGGTACCCGCACTCATTACCTGTACATCGCCCTGGCGAATCACCTGTTTGTTGCCCATATTATCCTGGTGTTCGAGGTCGCCACTGGTCGGAATAGAAATGATTTCCATATTATCGTGCGGGTGGGCACCAAAGCCCATTCCCCCGGCCACGGTATCATCATTCAATACACGCAGGGCACCAAAATGTATACGGTCCGCATCATGGTATCCGGCAAAACTGAATGTATGATAACTGTTCAGCCACCCGTGGTTTGCATGTCCGCGGGTAGCGGCTTTATGTATGATTGTTTTCATGATTCTTCCTTTTGAATTAAGCGACGGCTTTTTCTGCAACGAGTTTTTCGGCAAGCCACAGGAATTCAGTGACGAAGGTATGCACCATGCCCTGGAAACCATCGTCAAGTAGGTCGCCGTCCGGACTGAATTTTTTATCCACGGCCGGGGTGATCAGCATACTGGGTGAAGCTATACCAAATAATGCAGGAACCAATTGTAGTAATTGCTGGGAAGCCCTCATGCCACCCATCGCACCGGGCGAAGCGGTTACAATACCGAATGGTTTATGTAATTGTTTTGGAAAGTGATCCAGCAGGTTCTTCAGCGCCGGTGAATAACTGCCGTTGTATTCCGGGGTAACAAGTATAAAGGCTTCTGCTGAAAAGATTCGTTGTGCCAGTGGTTGAAATTCAACCGGAGCTTTGTCAGGGGTTGACCAAACGGTCTGTACAGCCGGCAGATTCCAGTCTTTCAGTTCAATCAGATCGATCTCATGAGATGTATGCGTGGTAAACCAGTTTTTCAGGTGCAGGGCCACACGTACGGTTACACTATTTATTCTAGGACTGCCGGAGAGAATTATTATTTTCATTTTATTGCTTTAGAAGACAAAGATACATATTCAATGTTTAAACATCAAATATTTTCACCTTATCGGAATGTTAAACCTGCTTTTTGTGGGGAATTGTTTTGGAAACAATTAATTTCGAAGGCATTAAAGTATAAACAATGGTCCATAGAAGAAAGTTCATTCAGTCCTCCGCACTGGGTTCACTGGGGGTATTGTTCAGCAAAATAGCCGCTGGGTCCGGAGGTACCGTTTCAATAAAAGGTAAACCGGTGGTGATCTCCACCTGGGATGCCGGACTGGAAGCCAATAAGGGCGCCTGGGAAATACTGGGTAAGGGTGGAAGGGCATTGGATGCCGTTGAGAAAGGAGTGATGGTGACAGAAGCGTCGCAAAATTGTTGTGTCGGACTTGGCGCTAATCCGGACCGGGATGGATATGTGACCCTGGATGCCTGTATCATGGATGAGTTTTCCAATTGCGGAAGTGTGGCTTTCCTGGAACGCATTAAGCATCCGATTTCAGTCGCCCGTCGGGTGATGGAGAAAACCCCGCATGTGATGCTGGTAGGCAGCGGTGCCCAGCAGTTTGCCGTGGCAGAAGGATTTACACTGGAGGAACAGAAACTGTCTCCTGAAGCACAGCCTGCATATGAAGAATGGCTGAAGAAATCAGAATATAAATCACCGTTGATCAATGTAGAAAATAAAGGGCATGGCCCTTTTGCTCCCTATAAACTGGGGAATGGGGAATGGAATCATGATACCATCGGTATGGTGGCTATGGATACTTTCGGTAACCTGAGTGGCAGTTGCACGACCAGCGGGGCCGGATTTAAGATGCGTGGTCGTCTTGGTGATTCACCCATCATCGGCGCCGGTCTGTTTGTCGATAATGAAGTAGGTGCCTGCACCGCCACCGGCCAGGGCGAAGATGTAATACGGGTCGCCGGTTCACATTCCGTAGTCGAACTGATGCGCCAGGGATTAAATCCGGAAGCCGCATGTAAAAAAATCATCGAACGCATCGCCCGGATCAAAAAAGAAAAAGCAAAGAATATACAAGTGGCCTTCCTGGCATTGAACAAACAAGGGATAGCCGGCGCTTATGCACTCCATCCCGGATTCAGTTATGCAATCAAAAGCGGAACAAAGGAAACACTGATAAAAGCGAAAAGTTATTTTAAGAGCTAGGGCCGTTTACATGGAGTGCTCGCTGAACTTAGAACAGTATAGTAAGTACGAAATACGAAGTACGAAGTACGACTGACGTGCCTTGAAGTATCAGTTCACAGAAGGGGCTGTTCCCTTCTCGCTTCTTGCTTCTTGCTTCTCGCTTATTCGGCTGTTTCCTAACAACTATCAGCTAACAACGAACAACCTATAGAATGAGCACAGAAAAAAAATATATCATAGAAATCGCCACTTCCGATTTTGCCACCACCAAATCCGCCGTAGAAGGCGGGGCCGACCGCATTGAGCTCTGTGCTAATCTGGCAGAGGGCGGCACTACGCCATCCTATGGTACCGTCAAGCAATGCCGGGTAGCTTTTAATGTGCTGATCTATCCCATTATCCGACCAAGGGGTGGTGATTTCCTGTACACTGACGAAGAATGCTCAATCATGCTGCAGGATATCAAACTGTTCAAAGAACTGGGTTGTGACGGAGTGGTCATCGGACTGCTGAACCGCGATGGGGGTATTGATGTAAAGCGTTCGTCACAACTGGTGGAAGCCGCTTATCCCATAGGCGTCACTTTTCACCGGGCTTTTGACCGTTGCCGCGATCCATTTGAAGCCCTGGAACAATTGGTGGAAATCGGCTGTGAACGCATCCTGACATCCGGACAATTACCCACGGTAAGTGAAGGGGCCGACCTGATCGCTGAACTGAACCATAAGGCGGATGAGCGCATTATCATTATGCCGGGCAGTGGCTTGCGGAAGGATAATATCAAATGGCTGGCGGAGAAAACCGGTTGCCATGAATTTCATTCTTCATTAAGAGGCAAAGCCGCTTCTTCCATGGAATTTATTCATCCGGGCTTTGCCGGCTCAGCGGAAAGTTATTTGAACAATGCAATTGACCCGGAGGAAGTAAGGGCTTTGCGGGGGGCATTAATGTAATGCTGTTTTTTTACAAATAGACTAATTGTATTTCTATGTGTATACTATGTGATACTTATAGAGTCGCCCCGCTATAGTTCGGTTCTGATAGGTATACTCTCCGATCTTTCGTGATCATTTAAACCTATGTGTTAAAAAAATCCGCGCAGCGGAAGACGCTGTTATAAAAAAAGGCCGCCTCATTTGAGACAGCCTTTTTTTTTATAGCGATGAGCTTAGTTAAATATATAACGAACACCCACCTGCATCTGCCATCTTGAATTCACCCCGGTACTGTTCTGGAATGTACTGGTCAGGGGAATCAGGTTAGTGGCATCCAGGTAAGGGTAACTGAATACCGGGCGCCCAACATTATTACCGGTGGTTTCCACCCGCTTGAAGTTCAGCAGGGCAGTACGGTTGGTAATCCGGGAAATACCCCAATTCTTATTAAGCAGGTTACCAAAGTTGAAGATATCCATGGTGAAACGAAGGGTATTCATGTTTTTACCAGCCTTTACCATAAAATCCTGGGTAAAATTAAAGTCCAGTCTTTTATAGAAGGGCAGGAGTAAACCATTGCGTTCTGCATAATCGCCACGACGGGTACTCAGGTAGGGGTCCTGATTGATATATGTGTTCAGTTGTCCCCAGAGTTGTGCTGCCGTACGGGTATCTGCCGCATTCACCCCTTCCAGGATGATCTCACTGGCATTGGAAGGAATATAGATGAGATCATTGGTAGTCAGTCCGTCATTGTTCAGATCTCCGTTATAAGTATAGCTGGCGGTTCCGCCATTGGCTGCTTCAAATGTAAAGCCAAAGGAAGAGGCAAAATGTTTTGCATATTCAAAACGGTAGTAAGCGGCAGCGATTACCCGGTGCGGCTGGTAGAAATTGGAAAAGGAAACCGCTTCACTGTTGGGGTCGCCGGATACGGAACGGTCTCTCCAGATGGATTGGGCGATAGACCCGCCATCATTTACAGAGCGGCTGTTACCATAGCTGTAAGCGATCATGGTGTACAGGTTTCTTACATTTCGTTGCAATTGCAGTGTAGCGTTATAGGTATAACCTTTTGACGTATTTGTCATCAGGATTGCATCGCTGATATTGGGGTTGCTGGCAGACACCCCACCTGCACCACTGTAAATCTGCCGGGCGCTATAACGGATACGGTTGTCGGCACCCTGCATTGCAGCTCCTGTATTGGGCAGGTTAATATTCTGGTGATATACCGCGTTAAGGTCTTTGGAGAAAATACCTTCGAGGGTTGCGGTTATATCGAAAGGCAGTTTACGGTCGATCGCCAGATTGCTGCGAAACAGTTGCGGAAATTTGAAATCCTTTTCAGTAACGGCCAGATTGTAACTGGTATTTGCAGCAGCATTGGAAGGACGATTAGCATTTACGTCTGCATTAAACGCCACCCCACTGGTATTTACAAATGATCCGAAATCAACTCCATTATTACTGGCCTGATTGCTGATCCATACAAAAGGGGGTGCACCAGAGAAAATTCCTACTCCTCCACGTACCTGTGTTTTTTTATCACCATTCACATCCCAGTTAAATCCAAGACGGGGGCTGAGCAGTACGGCTGTATTGGGGGCTTTTCCAGTTTCGATCTTTATACCGCCTCTGAACGTAAGTGCATCCGCATTGGTATTGGCAATGAAATTTTGCTTAAAGACCGGAATGTCAGCACGTAAACCATATGTCAGCACCAGGTTATTGTTCACATTGAATTTATCCTGGGCAAAGAACCCGAGTTGTAAAGTGGATACATCTGCGTAGGGGAACTCTCCGTTTTTACGGGCAGAGTAACGCAGCTCATAACGGGTGGCATTAGCCGTACCATTGTTTACACTGTTGTAAAAATCGGTCAGGCTGGCAAAACGGAATGCGCCATAGTAATTGGGGGCAAAACCATTCTGGAATTTGTTGAAGGTATTCTGTGTGCCGAAAGTGATCGTGTGCTTGCCTTTGTAAAGGGTTACGATATCATTCAGCTGCCAGGTGTTGGTGCTGAGTTTATTGAAAGCAGTAAAGGGTTCATAGCCAAAGGCCGTAAATGAACTGCCTGCTCCATTTTCAATATCCACCAGCGGGAAAATGCCACCCGGGCTGCTGCGGAAGTCACGCAACTGGTTGTAACCCACCTGCAGCTTATTGGAAAGCTTATTGCTGAATCGGCTATTCAGCTCGGCAATGACAATGTTGAAATTGTTATTGATGATATAAGAAGAAGAAACAAATGGCATGGCGGTAGTGCTGGGCTGACGGTTATTACTGGGTGCTCCGCTGTTGCTTGGTGGCACATTGCGGTAGGACTTCAGGTAATAATAGTTCACATTCAGTGTATGCTTCTTGCTGATGTTTAAGTCAAAACGGGCCGTGATCTTATCACTATAGGTGTCAAATGTATAATTCTCATAAGCACCGGTTTCATACCCGAATTTGGTTTTCAGGAAGGCGGATAATGCATCAAGGTCTTCTGCTTTTGCCTGTGAAATTCCCACACCGGATGAACCTCCGCGACTGGCCACGAGGCTCGTTGCCGGGGTGCTGACTCTTTCCTGCTCACCACTGATGAAGAAAAACAGTTTATTCGGTATGATCGGACCACCAACACTCAGTCCTCGGTTATTGAAATCAAATTGTTGCTTAGTGAGTTTAGTCGGTCCTACTTTGAGACCGGTCAGGCCCGGACTCTTCCAGTAACTATATACTGTTCCTTTTACCTGGTTGGTTCCGCTTTTGGTAACGGAGTTGATTCCGGCTCCGGTAAATCCACCCAGTGTAACATCATAGGGAGCAATGTTGACCTGGATCTGATCCAGCGCATCAATACTAATCGGCTGCGAGTTGGTTTGTCCGCCAAGACCAGCAGCGAGTCCAAAAGTATTGTTGAAGGAAGCCCCATTCACCGTCAGATTATTGTAGGAGTTGGCACGTCCGGCAAAACTGCTGGTACCATAGGTGGCATTGCTGTTTGCCGTTGGTGTTAACCGGGTGAAGTCATTGATACTTCTGTTGATGGTTGGCAGTCGCTCGATCTGCTGGCGATTGACCACTTCCGCAGAACCGGTTCTTGATTTATTAAATACTTTATCGGAACGGGTGGCGGTTACGATCACTTCTTTCATTTCTGTGCCACTGTTCTGCAGGATGAAATCAGCCCGGAAGGTCTGACCGATCAGGAGAAAAATCTCGGTTTGTTTTTCTTCTTTGAAACCCACATAGCTGGCCGTGATTTCATAAGGCCCGCCAACACGAAGGTTGGCCAGGTTATAGCGGCCATCCTTACGGGTAGTGGTGGTATACTTGGTGCCGGTTGGCTGGTGTATGGCTGTAATCGTTGCCCCGATCAGCGGGCTGTTTGATGTTTCTGTAATGATCCCCTGGATCTCAGCAGTTGTTTCCTGTGCATGCAGACCGCTGATCAGGCCGGTCATCAACAGGAATGAAATCATAAATACTAAACGCTTCATAAACGGATGTTTTTGTGAAGCGCAAAGGTGCTTTGTTAATGTAGCGTTAAGGTCAGTGAAATGTTACCAAATTATTAAGCATAGAGCCATTGTGCATAAAAAAAACGGATACATGAAATATATCATAGATCCGTTTTTGGTTTTTATTTATTTATTTTTTACTATCCGCGCTATACTTTCAACGTTTTCATATACGCCGCATTCACTTTCGCTGCTTCCAGCGAAGATCCATTCGGATAGGCTTCCTGCTCCACAATATAATATTGCATACCGTATTTTTTGGCGGATTTCAGAATCTTAGGCCAGTCAACACTTCCGGTACCCAGATCTACAGAATTTTTACCATTGTCAGTTCCGGGATTTTTGCTCCGGTCTTTCACATGACAGAGCCGGAAACGTTTTTTATATTTCTTAAACCAGGCTTCAATATCCACGCCGGCCGCGGCCACCCAATAAATGTCCATTTCAAAATCAACCAGTGAAGGATCGGTGCCGTTCATCATTACATCCTGGGGCAACTGGCCATCCATTGCTTTGAATGAATAGTCATGGTTATGATAAGCGAAACGGATGCCGTTCTTTTTACAGATTTCCCCTTTCTGATTGAATTCATCGGCAAAGCGTTTAAAATCATCCAGTGATTTTTGCGGACCTTTCCAGGGACAGATCAGGTACTTCATACCGATCTCTGCAGCCTCGGCGGCCTTTTTTTCAAAGTCCTTGGTGATATCGCAATGGGAGGAGACGAGTTTCATCCCCAGCTCATCCATGTAGGATTTGAACCCGGTATGTCCCATGCCCCAGAACATGCCATTGGCCCCTTCATAACTTTCGATTTGATTATAACCAAAGGAAGCCAGTTGTTTTAACACCCCTTTCGGATCCCCCGGAATCAAATCACGTAAAGTGTACAACTGAATCCCGAAATGAGTGAGGGGTTTAGCGGTCTCCGCCGCAAATAGGGAGGAACTACCCAGGCTGTTTAAAACCAGTCCGGTACCGACAGCACCAGTAAATTTTAAAAAGTTTCTTCTGTCTTGTTGCATAGCATCGTTTTTAATGATTATTCCGACCAGGCTTTATCCCCTTTTTTATAAGGGAATGCGCCATCATACTTTCCGGGTACGGGCAGATAACGAAGGGTTTCTGTCATTCCGGTTTTTGAGGTAAAGAAGCCCCAAAGGGTCAGCTGTTTCATCATGGTATAATAATGAGGTGGGGCGCCCACAAAGGGTTGCTTCGCCGCTTTGGCAATTTCTTTCTGTTCTTTTTCCGCCTCGTTCTTTTTGTCATTGAACTGCTTGGCTTCTTTTTCCAGTGATACAAGCAGGTCATGCCGTTGCTGCGGGGTGCATTCCATAAATGACTTCCCGTACATTTTATTACATACCTCCTGCAGTTTTTCTACTCCGTCAGTGAACACTTTCTGCTCGGCTTCCGTATAACAGTCGGTGATCATTACTTTCATAAACTCGCCCACTGCGGCCGCTTTGGCACCGGGTGTGGCGGTAGCAGGTATAATGGTTTCCCCGACCTCGTCCAGCAATGCTATGATTTCAGGAGAAAAGGTACTGGCTTTTGCTCCAGTTGTACATCCGGATAAAAATACTTCTCCTCCAATCACCATACCACCGGTGAGAATGGCTATTTTCTTTAAAAGTTCGCGTCTGTCCATTTTAAAATTGATTAAGCGGGTATTTTTTAAAGGGTTCCTTTTTTCAATTCACTTACGGCAAAATCCGCAGCTCTGGCGGTCATAGCCATATAGGTCAGGGAGGGATTCACACAGGAGGCACTGGTCATGCAGGCACCATCCGTGACAAATACATTTTTAGCATCCCATACCTGGTTGTTGCCATTTAACACAGATGATTTTGGATCACGTCCCATACGGGCGGTACCCATTTCATGGATGCCCATTCCCACTTCGTAACCATGGTCATAAGAATTAACGTCTTTTACGCCAGCGGCTTCCAGCATTTCCTTCGCATCATTCATCATGTCAATCCGCATCTTATGTTCATTCTCTTTGATCTCCACATCCATATTCAGTACCGGAAGCCCCCAGGCATCTTTCACGTCTTTATTCAGGGTGATTTTATTATCATGATAGGGGAGCATTTCACCGAAGCCCATAATACCGATATTCCAGTTATCACTGGGTTCACTAAGGGCATTTTTGAGATCTGCTCCAATAGTAAATTCAGCCACTTCCATCCCGCGCCCACGGCTGGCACTTCCCTGATAGCCAAAACCACGGACATAATCCCGTTTGTCGTCATAAATATTCCGGAAGCGGGGAACATAAACGCCTGTGGGTCTTCGCCCATACACATATTTATCACTGTATCCTTCCACTTTGCCACCGGCCCCGCAACGAAAGTGATGATCCATCACATTGTGTCCGAGTTCACCGCTGCTGCTGCCCAGTCCTTCGGGCCAGATCTCAGTTGCGGAGTTCATCAGCACCCAGGTGGAGTTAAAGGCCGATGCACAGAGAAAAACGATCTTCGCTTTGAACTCGTAGGTCTTCATATCCATCGTATCAACGATCTCAACACCGGTGGCTTTTTTCGCATCCTTGTCATAAAGTACTTTAGAAACAATCGAGAAAGGGCGTAGTGTAAGGTTGCCGGTTTTCATTGCAGCTGGTAAAGTAGCCGATTGGGTACTGAAATACCCGCCAAAAGGGCATCCTCTCCAGCAACGGTTCCGGTACTGGCAATTGGTCCGGTCGTGATGCGGCTGGGTCAGGTTGGCACTCCGCCCGATGATCATATGACGACTTCCTTTGAAATGATTTTTAATCTTAGCCGCCACATCTTTTTCAACGCAATTCAGTTCCATGGCGGGCATAAAGTCTCCGTCTGGTAAAACCTCCAGGCCTTCCAGGCTGCCTTGTATACCCGCAAATCGTTCCGCATAGCTGTACCAATCGGCCATGTCCTCATACCGGATCGGCCAATCAGTCCCGTGACCGTCCTTCAGGTTGGCTTCAAAATCCCATTTATTAAACCGGTAACTCTGACGACCCCAGGTTAAGGAACGGCCACCCACATGATAGCCCCGGAACCAGGAAAAGGGTTTGGTCTCGGTATAAGGACTTTCCTTGTCTTTGGCCCACAGGTCCAGCACAATTTCATTCAGGGGATAATCCCGCTTCAGGGCCGGATAATCATTGATCATCTGTTGTGTGGGTTTTAGTCCGCGGTGCGGAAACTCCCAGGCATCCTTGGTGGCATTCACATAGCCTTCTTTGTGCTTGATATCACGGCCCCTTTCCAGTAACAGGACTTTAAGTCCTTTCTCGGTCAGTTCCTTTGCCGCCCAGCCGCCACTAATGCCGGAGCCGACTACAATTGCGTCGTATTGGTTGTCTGCCATTTTGGTTTTTGTTGTGTCGTTTATTAGTATTATTTAAAATCAGTATTACAGTTAGTTGATAAGTTTATAAGTTGAAAAGTTAACAAGGGACCTCCTTAGTATTTTTTTCATTATCAAGAAAATGTCCATCCTTATTAACCTGTCAACCTATCAACTTGTCAACCTATCAACTTGTCAACCTCTCTAAACATCACATATCTTCACCGCCTTTTCCAATGCCGCTATTTTTTCTTTAACGTCCTTTCCCGTGGTGATGAACTCCTGCGCCACATAGCCTTTATACCCGGTTGCTACAATAGCATTCATAATGGCCGGGTAATACAGTTCCTGTGATTCATCAATTTCATGACGGCCCGGTACACCGGCTGTATGGTAATGGCCGAAGTACTCATGGTTGTCCCGGATGGTCCTGATCACATCACCTTCATTGATCTGCATGTGATAGATATCATACAACAGTTTGAAGTTAGGGGAACCAATCATTTTGCACAGCTCCACGCCCCAGGCACTTTTATCAGCCATATAATCCTTGTGATCCACTTTACTGTTAAACAGTTCCATCTGGATAATCACGCCTTCTTTTTCGGCCAATCCGATAATTTGTTTCAGACCTTCGGCACAATTCTTCATCCCGGTCTCATCATCCATGCCATTCCGGTTGCCGCTGAAGCAGATCAGGTTTTTATATCCGGCTTTTGCTACCAGTGGAATCGCTTCATTAAAATCTTTTATCAGCCAGGCATGGTTGTTTTTATTGTTCCATCCTTCTGTCAGACTGATCTTGCCGGCCGTATAACACATCGAACAAGTGATACCATGCTGCTGCACGGTGGGCCAGTCCTTGGGGGCCAACAGGTCGATAGCGGAAAAGCCGAGTTTTTTCACCGTGCCGCATAATTCATCCAGCGGCATGAAATTATAGGTCCAGGAACAGACGGAGTGGTTGATATTGCCTTTCAGGGATTGTTGTTCCTCCATAGCTTGATCGGTAAAGGAAGACAAAGAAGTCAGGGAACCTGCTGCCAGGGATCCGGCGGCCAGTTTTTTCAGCGCTTCCCGTCTTGATGTTTGTTTTTGCATAAGTCCGTTTTGCCGGTCAGGATTTGGTTACTTTTTCATCTTTAAAACTCACGGCAAATAATAACATAACTGCCGCCGCTATCGCCGCTGGTATCAGCCAGATCATTTTATAATCAAAACCGTCAGCGGTCTTGTAGGCATCCGTGATCATACCTGCTACTTTAAAACCGATCAGCATACCCACGCCATAGGTAGCGAGGGTAATGAGTCCCTGGGCTGCACTCTTATATTGTTCACCGGCTTTTGAATTGGTATAAATCTGTCCGGATACAAAAAAGAAATCATAACAAATACCATGCAGGGCGATACCGGTTATCAGCATAAAACTCAGTTCACCGGCATTGCCATA
>CAUJFR010000031.1 GCA_963169885.1 Bacteroidota bacterium | reverse complement strand
GCCATAGAAGAAGAACTGGAGGAACCAGGCCGTACCCGCGATAGCGGAGAACAGGTAGTTCTTTGCCAGCGGGGTCTTTTTATTGGTATAATCACCGAAGGACTTGTTCCGGGCATTCAGCACCATACACCAGATAAAGTTAGTGGTAAGTCCGCCCCAGAGCAGGACCACATAGATTACATTGTTGCGGTAAAGGAATTCGCCTTCGCCGGGGTTGGCCGCTTTCCAGGCGTCATTCGCTACTGTGGCGAGTGATTGTCCGGCTTCGAGACCAAAATTAAAACAGGCACTGAGTACGCCGGATACGATAGAAACAAACATACCCAGGGCGAATTTGTATTCAGTCTTTACTTCTGTTCCATGCGGATCCACTGGTGCGGCACAGATTTGTTTTTCTTTCATCATACCGGCTTTACCGGAGATCACAATACCCACCACACAGAGCAGGAGCCCTGCCATAATGGTAAGCCCCCATTGGGAACCGACCATTTCACTGAAGGTATCCTTACCCACGGTTGGGACAAAATCATAATAGATCGCCGGAATCAGCGCCCCGAAGACCATACAGAGACCCAGGATAATACTGCTGCCGAGGGATACCCCCAGGTAGCGTACACCCAGTCCGTAAGTGAGTCCGCCGATACCCCAGAGCACCCCGAAAAGAAAGGTATATCCGAGGGTGGAACCGGCTGCGCCACTGATCATTTCAGTAAATCCGGGAATCGTGAGCCAGGCCGCAATCGGAGGAACAATCAACCAGGAAAATAAGCCACCGACAATCCAGTAACTCTCCCAGCTCCAGCCTTTTACCTTCTTATAAGGGATGTAGAAACTTCCCGAGGCAAAACCGCCTAAGAAGTGGAAAATAACGCCTAAAATAACATTCATAAAGGGGAATTCAAGTTGGAAGCAATCAGTTTACGCATCATAAAACTAAGGAATAGAATTCCTCTCCCGTCATGTGCCGTCATGCCTGTATTTTGCCCCCCGGCACTTAAAAAAAGGCCAAATCAGTAAATAATTAATACTTTTAAAACCTGCGATTGCTTACAGTAGCCGGTATGGATGCCAGCCGCCGGAAACTGCTAAAAAGGAACGGGTTATGAAAAAGAACGTATTATTTGATTACATACATATCGACTACTTATCGGCCACTCCAAAATACATGCAGCTGGCCAATTCCGTCATTAAGGCCATCAGTGAGGAGAAGATTCAAAAGGACGACCTGCTACCCTCCATCAATGAACTGAGTTTTGAGTTTGAGATTTCCCGGGATACCGTGGAAAAAGGATATAAATACCTCAAACAAATCGGGGTGCTGGGTTCCGTACCCGGCAAGGGTTATTTTGTAAAGTCCACGGATGTGGAACAGCCCCTCCGGATCTTCCTGTTGTTTAACAAACTGGGCGCCCATAAAAAAATCGTTTACGATTCATTTGTAAAAGCCCTCGGGGATATGGCCCTGATCGATTTCTATATTTACAATAACGACTTCTCGCTTTTCAAAAAACTGATCCAGAATCATAAAAAGGAATACACGCATTATGTGATCATCCCTCATTTCCTGGAAGGGGGTGAAGGCGCGTATGATATTATCAACCAATTGCCCTCCGAACAGTTGCTGATCATGGATAAATTAATTCCGGGAATCAAAGGAAATTATGCGGCGGTATATGAAAATTTTGAAAAGGACATTTATGATGCGCTGGAAGAATTAAAAGAGCCGCTGAGTAAATACCATACACTCAAGATCATTTTCCCGGACGGTACCTATCACCCCGAAGAGATCCTGAAAGGCTTTACGAAGTTCTGCCGGCAATACGCCTTTAACTACCGGGTGGTACATGATATTTCCAAAGAACCAATTAAGGAAGGGGAAGTCTTTATTAACCTGATGGAAGAGGATCTTGTGACCCTGATTGAAAAGATCCTGGTCACCAAAATGAAGGTTGGCAAACACGTTGGGGTGATTTCCTATAATGAAACCCCACTGAAGAAGATCATCCTCAATGGAATCACTACGATCTCCACGGACTTCGAATTCATGGGAAAGAAAGCCGCCGAACTGATCCTGAACAGCTCCACCGAACATGTGGAAATTCCGTTTTATGTAACCAACCGCGCTTCTCTCTGATCAGCGCAGGTACTGACTGATACCCGCCGGATTTTGTTTCCGTAACTGATCAATCACAAACGCGGCATTGATCAATGCTCCTTCCTTATTGGTATGCGTATTATCGGAAGGGAAATAAAGGGCCTTTATTTGTTCGGCTCCCAGTTTATCATATTCAGCCGCGACCAATTCATTCAGGTCAATAAAGTAAGCCCCTTCCTCTTCCGCTACCTGCTTAGCCCAGCCAGCCCATGAATCCCCGGAACGTTGCACTTTTCCTTCCTTCCAACTGTTGCGGGGCACCAGTGAACAGATGATGGGGTTAGCCCCTTTTGATTTGGTATCTCTTACATATTTGCGCATATACCAGCCGTAGGTATTGACGGTTTCCTGCATCTTACGGATTGGATTATAAATGAGTGTGTCTTTATCACTAATGCCACGGAGTACGCCCCTTGCACGGGCGGTATCATCCAGCGGACTGGCATCATTATGACCAAACTGCATGATAACATAGTCTCCTTTCTTCAGGGTCTTCATGATTTTATCCCAGCGGCCTTCAGTCTGAAAAGTACGACTGCTGCGTCCACCCATGGCATGGTTCTGCACCTGCAGCCGGTTCGTATCTACCTGTTCAGCAATAAAACTGCCCCATCCCCACAGATTGCCTTTTCCGGTGCCATCACCATTGCGTACGGTACTGTCACCAATAATATAGAAGACTGGCTTTTCCTGTTGTTTCATAATAAATGAGAAAAGTATTACGGCAACAACAGGCAAAAAGAAACGGAAGGACTTACGGATTTTCATATCAGTTATTTTTCAGGTATTGATTCAGCGTCAGTGTTTTCAATAAGCGGATCCCTTCTGCAACGGAAGCGGCATTCACCCGGGCTCCGGCTTCATTGGTATGGGTATGATCACCGGGGAAAAAGGCTTTCACCTGTTCCGGTCCCAACACATCGTATTTATCAGCCGTAATCGCATTGAGGTTAATAAAGAATACGCCTTCTTCTTTGGCAATCTCTTCGGCCCATTTGCCAAAATCCTTATCGGCTCTTTTCACTTTGCCTTCTACAAACTGGTTGCGGGGGATCATGGAACAGATCACGGGAATGCCGCCTTTTGCTTTTGCTTCGCGTACAAATTTCCGGAGATACCAGCCATAGCTGTGCACTACTTCCGTAAGCGTATCACCCCAGTTGAGGGACACGCTGTCATTTCCGGTGCCTCTGAGCACACCACGATAACCAGCTTTAGACGTATCGGGCTTGCTCCCCTCGTTATGCCCAAACTGCATAATCAGGTAATCACCAGGCTGTATGGCATTGATCACTTTCTCCCATCTTTTCTCTTTGATAAATGTACGGGTACTGCGACCGGCCATGGCCTGGTTGCTCACCTTGATTTTTGATGTATCCAGTAATTCGCCAATCATTTCACCCCAGCCACATTGCGGACGGTTGGTATTGCGTACGGTGGAATCGCCGATGATATAGACCACCGGTTTCCGCTGCGGCAGGAGCAGGAAGGAACTGGCCGCTACAAACAATACAGCTAAGAAAAGCAGTTGCCTTTTCATTCTTTATTTTTTATTACCGTGATCAATGGTTGTTCTGGCAATTTCATCCCCTGTCCCAGGAAATAGCTCACATGCGGCGGTTGGTTATACGCCACGTTCTGCCAGGCAATACTCAGGCGGTACTGGGGATTATGCATGAGGGTATAAAGTTTTAATGAAGTAGGGATAACTGTACTGTATATCCGCAATTCTTTACTATCGGTACTGCGGCAGATCAGTTCCTCGCGCCAGTCGCCAAGCAGGTCGGCACTCAGACAGGGATTTGCCTTAGTGCCATTATTACTGGCACAATCTTCCTTGCGGGCATCAAAAATGGTTACGGCCCTTGAGCTGTCATAATCCCATTTGCTGATATTGACCCCGTTTAATATTTCACTTAACGGATCTCCGTCCCAATATATGCCCATATTACAGGCGGGTGTTTTCTCTGCAATCATATTTCCTTTTGCATCAAAAAGTCCGCGGATACCGGCTCCGGCCACCCAGGACTCAAATCCTTCATAGCGGGGATCAATATCGAGGGACAATCCGCGGCCCGGGCCTTCCCCATCATCACCCGCTTTCACAGATGGTTTTTTCCAGATTACTTCACCGGTGCGTGCATCCCTAAAATTGGCGCCTGCATCCCCGAATTTTTCCTGGATACTGAATACCTCCAGCCCGGGGCGGGATGGATCCAGGTCACTCACATGCAGGGCATCGGCATGACCGATACCGGTTGTATAAAGCCCTGTGCCATTATCATCAATAGTCATTTGTCCATATACAATTTCATCCTTGCCATCCCCATCCACATCGGTTACGGTGAGGTTATGATTGCCCTGTCCGGCATATTTTCCATTGCCTTTATCGTTGCTGTCAAAGGTCCAGCGTTTCACCAGTTTTTTATTTTTAAAATCCCAGGCAGCCAAAACTGTACGGGTATAATAACCCCGGCACATCACTAAGGAAGGATGTACCCCATCGAGATAAGCCACACAGGCCAGGAAACGATCCATGCGGTTGCCATAGCCATCTCCCCAGAGGGATTTTAATTC
>CAUJFR010000030.1 GCA_963169885.1 Bacteroidota bacterium | reverse complement strand
CTAAGCTAAGAATTATGCTTTGAATATATATTAGAATTGTTTTATAGTCAAATAGTTTGATTTTTAAATTGGTATTTGATTTTTTTAAAAAGACTTTTTTAGTATGAACGCTACTAGTTGATTCTTCAAATGCTTTCTTCCTACATGACTGATGGCGATGTAGGCGCGCATAATTATTTATTATTTTTCCAGTTTCTCCGCCGGACCAAAGAAAAGGAATTCGAGTTTGAGTTTGGGCGCTTCATTCGTTCCCTCAAACCGGACATCCACCTGCACCTGATGTTTGCCGGCAGCGCATTGAAGCAAGGATGAATTAACGGGAATCTTACGGACAAGTTGCCAATGATGATCATAGATTATGGCTTCGGAACCCTCTGTATATTTCAGGGTTTGTCCTTTTTCTAAAGTGATGGGAATCTTCAATGTCTTTGCCCCATTGAGTTCAATCCGGATGCCGGAAACGGATTCATCCAGAGCGGTGATAATAAAGCGAAGTGGCTGGTCAGCGGCTTTGTTTTCAATGGCGTATGTACTATAAGCCGGCTGACCTGGTTGAAGTATTTTTTTTGTATGCGTAAATTTATAAGAGTAGACAGGAGTAATCCATAATGAGCCAGTCCCGGATTTTTTGAGTTTGAATTCATTTTCCAACGGTTTCATCCGCTCCATCAATGCGGCGGAGAACTTTCCTTCCAGCCGGGCATTCTCCCAGGTATTCAGGATCGAGAAAATCTCGTCACTGGATCCATTCTGCTTTACTGTCTTCTGATCTGTAACAAACGCAAAGCCCGCATTGTAAGAAGCCGACGTGGCCATCAGCCATTCAATATCTTCCACTGCGGTGGAGGCCGTCATCTTAAACCAGCCCAGCATACCCGGCATCAGGTTGCGTTTATAATATTTCTGATTAAATAACCGGTATTCCGTCTGGCTTTCGCGGAAACCCGCATACCAGGGCTCGCCCCAGTTCATCCGGGAATAGATATGCCAGAAATAATGACCGGAACGACTGGCCCCGAGTAAGAAATGATTTTTGATAATGGGCTGCAGACTATCCAGCCAGGCCTGGGCAAACTGAGCTTCTCCATAATTGCCATAGCCGGAAGAGTGGTTGCCTTCCAGTCCGTCGAAGTCCAGCATCCTTACACCGGTATAATTCATAAAGGAAGCAATCTTCCGGGCGATCTCCTGGTTCAGGGCCGCATTCCCCAGGAATACTTTGTAACCATGATCGGCCAGCTTGGCAATCGTTTCGTTTTTTGGATGCGCTGAAGCCATTGTTCCGAATGCACCCCGTACACAGTCCTTCAGTTTCCAGGGTGCTTTATCTGTAACCGTGCTGTACCGGATAATCTCATTACCGATGACTACGCTATGGAGATTGTCATTCTTATGCTGATTAAAAAAGAGCGGATCGTCAATTTCAATGCTGGTATCTGCAGCACTGATCGCCTGCAGGATATTTGTACTACCGGCCTTTGCCAACCGCTTATCAGGCACGGGTGTTACATAGGCGTCATTGGTAGTGATAAAGTTTGAAAGCACATGGGTGCCGGTAAAAATGCCCGCTTTCTCCGCCAGCTGTACACATTTTTTCATACCATCCCATCCGTTGGGAAATTGTTCCGGGATTAAATTAAAATGACCCCAGTCGCTGAATGGATGGCCATGGTAGAGATAATGCAATCCGGATTTCTTCACCACATCAATACAACTGTCCATATTGCTTTCAGTAAAATCCATGATCAGGTAAGAGGAGTTGATTACGGATGATTTTTTTATCCATTGGCCATTGATCATCGGATGAGGCAGGCCTTCGCTGAGTTCAATTTCTTCAATTCTGTCCAATGTTTTAGCGGTAGGGCAGCCAAACAAGGCAATCTTCGACCCTTTGATTCCTCCATCTTTATAGGCCGGGGAGGTGTAAGCATCATAGCCCCAGTTGGAAATCACCCGGTCTTTATTCCGGTTGCGGGTATAGGCCTGCAGTGAACTGCCATACCAGGTGGGTCGGGCCGCTTCCACGGAATAGAGCACAAATTTCTCCGGCTTTTTAAAATTTTCATAGCCGGGTTGGGAAAGAGCATCCAGTTGCGGCAGGTGATCATTGTCGTTCCAGGGAAAACCGCCCAGGGTCTTCAGGTTCAATGCCTGCAGTCCCAACGTAAATGTATCGTTCTGAGCAATACCAATGGTTTCGCCTACCGATTGACCGATGCTGTTGGGATAAGGCCCCCACACAAGGGCATCGATCCGGTCTTCGTTTTTTACATCGGTTACTTCAAGCGTAAGATGATTTTTTCGTTGGGTTAAATTTATTGTTATGACGATGCCCTCTTCATAAGAGAGAATTGCTTTGTGGTTGGCGAACCTGGCGCTGACCGGTAATAACAGGCTGTCTTTTGTTTTTATGGAAACGAGTGGAGCGGGCTGTCCGGCTACCGCATGATTCCGGCCTGTATGATTATTAATCAATGCGGTGATCGCTCCGTTATTACTCAGCTGCAGTGACCAGTCCGGGAAGGAATAGGATTGTGCTGATAATAAAGCAGGTAAAAAGAGCAGTACTAGGAATGGCAGATACAGTCGCATGGCAGTTGGTTTGTGATAGGCGGGTCAAAGCAATCACCATACAATTGTACAATTTGTGCTTGCTTCCACTTCTAAATTAGGGATTTTTTATCAGGTCCGGTGTTGCGTAAGCCTGAATCAAATCGTAAGAAGAAAAGGTTATTGGGGAAAGAAAAAATTCAGGATCAGGTATAACCCGGCCAACACACATAGGATTCCTGTCACCAGTCCCCTGAACCAGAGCCCGCCCATACTGTTTTTCTCTTTTTTCCGGGTATAAAAAAGGGATACGATTCCGCAATACAACAAAAATAACCCGCTACTGAAATCGCCGTCTTTCGACTGGCTGGTCTGCATCCAGATTATCAGCAGGATGAGCCCAATACATAGCAGGAAGAAGATGATAACGGTTTTATTCATTAGGAGAGATTAATCTGGAAACAATTTTCTGATCAGTCGTTTCTTTCCTTTTATAATTATAGCCCCAAACTTTCCATCATTGCCTAAAATGGCAGAAGCTTCAGGTCGATGTAGAATTATTATGGATTTTACATCTTTTAACGTAGCGTTGTTTAGTCTGTAGGGTTCAATAAAACCTTCGTTTATAATTATGGCCGGTGTTTTAAGAGGTGCATCTCTCAGCCGGATATTATTATTAGTAAGTTGTTCAAAGTTACTGGTATCAAAGTGGAGTGAATCTTTAAAAAGGTTTACCACTTTAACATATAAATCAGATTTTGATTGGGCAGACGAATTCATCGTTATAATCGTAAGTATGAAAATTAACAGGCGTTTCATTTTGAGAAGATGCTTTCCTTTTTTAATTGCATAAAATCAAACATTTCCGGGAAGGTTATTTTTGACTATACTGCAACTCCAGTTGCTTCTTAAGCCAAGGCCTGTTTTTGATAAAATAATCCCTTTCCAGATTTTTCAATCCGGCAAAAAGTTTTGCCCTTATTGTGAATCCATGCCGGTATTGATTAATTCCTGGCCCAGCTGTTTTTAAAGAATAGCTGTATAGTAAGTCCGCATATTTTAGTGTTATTCCAAGCGAGGGCCGGAAGTATTGTTGGTTATTGGTAAAATTCACTGAGTAGTCGGTACGTAAAACAAAATTGCCAAAGAGGAGTGGTGGGATGTTGATATACTCCAGGAAAAACTTTCCCGTATGCTGATCCTGGCCGGCGATTTTAGTAAATGCATAGGTGAAGCCCCAGCTTGTAATGGCGCCCCTTGTCATGCCCCGGCCATATTCAGTTAGTATGACATTAGCTCGGCCAATACTGAGCTCCGGTTCGCGGTTACGGGCAAAATTCACTGCTGCACCGAAATAAGTACAATTGCCGGGAATAATACCTGCTGATTTATTCCTGATAAACCATCTTGATGTATCGGTTCGTTTATTGGAATTAAAAAGAAATAGCTGGGACTGGCATTCCACATAAGTGAGTAAGCTGATTAAAAGGATTAGGTAGCCGGGCTTCATGAGGAAACTAATGTACAACAATTTTTTCTGCTCATCGGACCTGTTGACTTACAATTAAGAACATAAAAAACCCCGGTAAAAACCGGGGTTAGTTATATGGCCCTGAAGTGGTTTAGAAGTTGATTGATACAGAGGATACGGGGCTCATATTTCTTTCATAGGGACTGGATCTTTGTCCACCATAAAAGTAAACAGGGGGCATCGAATGATGGTAGTCATTACGGTTGTTTATTCCTGAATTCAGGGTTAATTTTAAAGTAAATAAGTATGCGTACGTAGAAATCTTTACCAGCGGGCTACGATCTTAAAATTCAATAACCGTGGTGTCAGCCGGTTCGGCATCAGATAGACGGTATTGGAAAAATCTTTTACAAAGAGATAAGAGATGATATTAGCCCGATCGATGATATTAAATATTTCCAGGCTGGCCCAGATATTATCAAAATTGCGGAAAGGCGAATGACTCCGGCGTTTGCTGCGGTCATCATCCACCAGCAGGGCACTGAAACCGATATCAGCACGGATATAAGGTTCGATGACGGCCGCATTCCGGTATTTCACCGCTCCCGGAATATTGTAAGGAAGATTGCTTCCGTAAAGCAGATTTAAAAACATCTTGAAGTTCTTGTTGGTGGGCAGGTAGTCCTGGAAGAACATGCCAAACGTAATCCGGCGGTCTGTGGGTCTGCGTAACCAGCCTACGTCAAAACGCGTACTGTCCGTAACCACCTGGTCCGTTGTCTGGGCGGTGATGAATTCACCCGCCACGTTTTTATACCGGTAATAATGATCGCCTTCAATATTCTCGGCACTCTTCATAATGCCGATACTGATCCAGCTCTCCGCATCCGGCACCAGTTCGCCATGAAGCCGCATTTCAATGCCGGTGGCATAGGCCTTAGCCACATTTTCCCCGAAGTAACGGATGCGTACATTGTCCACATCATAAGGCACCACATCGCTCATGCTTTTGTAATACGCTTCTGTGGTCCAGCGCATGGGACGATTATTCAGGCCGATAAAATTATAATCAACCCCACCTACAGCCTGCCAGCTTTTCTGCGCTTTCAGATCAGGGTTCACGGTGCCATCGTAACGGCGTAACTCCCGGTAGAAAGGTGGCTGATGGTAAGCGCCGAGGGCCACGCGGTATACGATATCTTTTTTCGAAGCCGGTTTCCAGCTGGCGCCTAACCGGGGAGAAAGCAGGAATTCCTGGTTGAGTGAATTGTAATTGAAACGTAACCCAGCTGTCACCGTAAAGGAATGGGCCGAATCGCCGAGTAATAAATTGTCCTGGATATACCCGGAGAATTTATTAATGTCCAGTGCCGCATTTGATTTGATGACCTTGCTTAACTGCAGCAGGTTGGGTTGGTAGGGCAGGGCATAACCGGCGGAATCCTGGAACTCCCATTCATTCAGCTTGTCATTGATTTTACTTTTATCATAGCCCAATCCCCATTGCCAGGCATGTTTGCCGAGGTCATAGTTTCCTTTATGGGAAATATTCCAGTTTTCAATGTTAAGTTCATTCCGGGCCCAGTTCTGGTATACCCCGGCACCCAACGGATTAACAATTAATCCATAGGTGGGATTGCGTTTATCAAAATCACGATCGCCGAATAAGTACGCTCCGGTGATATCAATATTTTCCGATTCGTCATTGGCAAAGCGGGAAGCCATCCATTTTAACCGGAGTCTTTTCGTGGGCTGGTTGATCAGGGCAAAACCCAGCATATTGGTCTGGTACTGGTCTTTTTCCCTTCCTTCAAAGAATATATCCACGCCAAGTGTGGCACTGTAGATAGGTGAGAAAACGGAAGTGGTGAGCTGGCTGAATTGAGGAATCAGGGTAAACTTTGTTTGAGAAATATTACTCAATAATTCAGCCTGCCATTTATTACTGAACTGGTAATGCAGCAGGGCCTGGAAGTCGGCCGAAGAAGGCACATAATTCCCCTTGGTATCCTGTCGGCTCAGCAGGTTGCGGTTGCTCCGGTTACGCGCCCCCAGCAGGTAACTGAATTTGTTATTCTTGCCGGCCCCTTCCAGTTGCAGGCCTTGTTCCAGTATCCCCACATAGGCCGAACCGCCGAATTTTTTGGGTCGTTTATACTGGATATCCAGTACCGAACTCATTTTATCACCATACCGGGCCTGGTAGCCGCCGTTGTAAAAACTGATATTGCGGACCATTTCGGGGTTGATAAAACTCAGTCCTTCCTGTTGTCCACTCCGTACCAGGTAGGGCCGGAACACTTCAAAATCGTTTACATAGATCAGATTCTCGTCATAGCTTCCTCCGCGTACCGAGTACTGGGAAGTCAGTTCATTATTGGATCCTACAAATATTTTGATCAGGCTTTCCACCCCGGTGATGGCGGAGGGCAGATTGAGAATGGTTTTTGGATTGGGTTTTATCAGCCCGGTTTCGCGCCGGTCACGCTGATCGGTGACAATGACTTCTTGTAATGTATTCTCACTTTTCTCCAGGCGGATGGTCACGTTTTCTTCTTCCCCTTCACTGAGCAGGAAATTCTTTTGTTCGGCCCTTCGGCCGGCATAACTGAAAATGAGGGCAAAAGCTTTATCGGCTTCCACCCGGATCCGGAAATAGCCAGAGTCATTGGTAGTGATGCCATTGGACTGACCAAGAATAACCACAGATACTTTGGTTAACGGGTTTTCGTTATCATCTACTACTTTGCCTGAGACAAAAGCATATTTTTTCTGGGAAAAACAGAGCAGGGTGAGAAACAAGAAGAGTATGGTCAGCCCGGAATGGCGGTTGCTTATTTTCATAAGAAAATGATACCTCAAGATACAATATGTTCTCCGGCCTGCACAGTCATAATTTTTTTAGCTGATGGATCATCCCGATCGGGTCAGGTGCTTTGAAGACGGTACTTCCGGCCACCAGTACATCCGCCCCTGCATACAGGATCGATTGGGCGTTTTCCAGGGTCACCCCGCCGTCGATCTCGATATGGACATTCAGTCCGCGTTCAGTGATCATTTTACGCAGCTGTTTTATTTTCTCCAGGGTGAAGGGAATGAATTTTTGTCCGCCGAATCCCGGGTTCACACTCATCAGGCAGACCAGGTCGATCTCGTGCAGGATGTCGGCCAATCCGGCTACGGGAGTATGCGGGTTCAGGGCCACCCCGGCTTTCATCCCCAGTGCTTTGATCTGTTGGATATTGCGGTGCAGGTGACGACAGGCTTCAATGTGTACAGTCAGTATATCCGCCCCGGCCTTTTTGAATTCTTCCGCATATTTCTCCGGTTCCTCGATCATCAGGTGTACATCACAGGTCTTGGTGGTGGCTTTGCGGATAAACTCGATGATCATCGGACCAAAACTGATATTCGGCACAAAACGCCCGTCCATTACATCCAGGTGGAACCAGTCTGCCTCGCTTTTATTCAGCATTTCGCATTCATTGCTGAGTTCGAGAAAGTTGGCGGCAAGTAATGATGGGGCTATGATGGCCATATTTCTGATTTTGGCGCAAGTTAGCGAATTAAGGTATTTGTCGGATGTCGACAGTCAACGGTCGACAGACGAGGTTTATGTCAGGAAAAGCTGAAAGAATTGAAGGCTGGATGAGGCCTGCAATCCCGTCCGGTTATACTTTTCCCACTTTAGTCGACTGTCTGTGGACTGTGGTCCGTCGACTATAACTTATCCGCCGAGTCTTTTGCCGCCTTGAACCCCTGGTCCAAACTAAAAGCCCGTTGAAAGTTCAGTTTTGCCTCTTCCTTCTGACCGAGTGCCTGCTGGCATTTGGCGATCCAATAATAGGTTTCGGGGTATTTGGGCGAGATGGTGAGGGCCAGGTTTAAAACCTTCAGGGCTTCGGTGTATTTTTTCATCTCAAATAAGATGGAGCCTTTTTCGATATAACTATCAAAAAAAGTATAGTCATGTTTGATCGCTTCATCAAAAGCCAGGAGGGCTTTTTTCTTATCATTAATGGCTGCGTAATAAATGCCTTTGTAATAATAGGGTTCTGCATGTTCGCCCAATGAATCCGCCCTGGCCAGTGAATCGCATAACTCCAACACCTGTGGATTTTTTGATTCAGCATACTGGAGGGCCAGGATATAATTCAGTTCCACATCATAGGGTGTGAGGCTATAGGCTTTTTCCAACAGGCTGATGGCTTCGGGAATATTTCCTTTTTTGCCCATCAGGTCGGCTTTCATTTTCAGGAGATCCACCTGTTCGGGATTCCTGATTAAAAGGCCGGAAATCAGTTGGAGTGCTTCTTCTGTTTTGCCCTGGTTGTCATAACTCCGGGCCAGGGTCAGGTTGAGCAGGAGGCTTTCAGGAAGTACGGTTAATGCTTCTTTGAGAAAGACCAGGGCTTCGGACGGTTTGGATTCCAAAAGGAGGGAGCCGATGCCCAGGGCATATTGTTCATTCTTTTTCAGCTCCCAGGCTTTGCGGAAATCGGCCAGGGCTGCTTCGGGCTGTTGATTCGAATTCAACTGGATGGCCCGGCGGAAATAGAGTTCGTCTTTCTCAGGGTTATTTTTTATACTGTCCGTTAAAGCACTATAGGGCGGGCCGGACAATAAACTTTCAAACGTTGTTGCACCATCATTACGATCAGTACAGGCACTGATCAAAGTCAATATTCCGGCAATAAAGGGCCCTATTTTTGCATACTTGTTCATCTTCGGCAGATCATTAATTTGAAGGCACAAAACTACTATTTTTGGCGCTGAGGTATGACAAATAGCTGACAAACCAACGTAATAACAAAAATAACTTTGCACCCTCCGGTACAGCCCCGGATTCCAAAGAAACACATCAGTATGAAAAAAATTGCATTGCTACT
>CAUJFR010000029.1 GCA_963169885.1 Bacteroidota bacterium | reverse complement strand
CGTCCAGTCCCTGATGATTTTTTCTTTTTGCCCGAGATAATCATTGCGGGTGGCGGCTTCGGCATAATAATCGCCCCAGATGGTTGCTTTCTCTTCCAGTTTCAGCGAACGGATCAGCATCTCCAGACTACTGAGCAGTTGCCTGAATTTAGCGAGCGGGAGTACGGTCTTTTTTTCTTTTGCTGCGTCTGTCTTTGCCGCATATTTACCGTGCAGGTGTATATGCATCCAGGTCAGCACAGAAAACCGGCTCTTCCAGGGAAGAAGGGAGCGGGTGATTTGCAGCGGAATCCCATCGGGCCATGCCAGCTGAAGTGAATGCAATGAATGTTTACGGTAATGCATCAGCAGGAGCGGGGAGAGAAATGATTCACAAAACTGCCTGTAGGCGATCCATGGCTGCCCTTCACTATACGGCTCAAAGGAAAGAGTGTCTATAAAAATCAGTGAGCCTCTAAGCCATTGTATATTGTATGGAGTTGCATCTTTCAATGACATGCCATGGTCCAATGCGGTCTTTGCAATTTCCAGTGTCAGCAGGGCGGCATCCTGTAGCTGCGAAAAAGACCATTCCCAGGGATAGCTGATAAAGGGGAGTTGTTCAGGTAAAATAATTTTATAAGCACCAGGTCCCGTGAAAGAGGCTGGCATTTCTGCATGCGGCAGCAGGTGTTTTTTGGCGTTAAGTGTTGCGTAAAGCCCGCTGTTCATCAGCCCGTCATAGGCTGGTTGTCCGGCTTGTGTAATCAGCCGGTAAATCAGCTGATCCTGGCGGAACATATAGCCCGCAGGATCCCGGAAAGATGATGGTAAAGCAACCGGCTTTTCATTCATCCTTTGGTTTTTTGAATAAACGATTGAATAAAGAAAGGAGGTACATTTTTATATTCTTAAAAAACATCACGATTCCCAGCAGGGCGCCAATCAGGGCCTGTACCAGGTAACTGCCGCTTCCGGGGTCAAGATAGAGCAGGGAATGGATCACAGGTAATTCAGGTTGGTTTTCGGAGACAGGGATAACAATGTTTCGTACATCAGTTTGATGGTGTTCTCAATATCATCTTTGTGCAGCATTTCCACCGTTGTGTGCATATAACGCAGGGGAATGGAAATCAGCACGGAGGGGCAACCATCATTTGAATAGGCAAAAGAATCGGTGTCGGTGCCGGTGCTGCGGCTGAGGGCCCGCCATTGAACCGGGATCTTTTTATCAGCCGCCACTTTCTCCACATGGGCTAACAGTTTGTTGTGTACAGCCGGAGCATAAGCCAGTGAAGGACCTTTGCCGGTGCTCACATCCCCTTCAATATTTTTATTGATCATCGGGGTGGTGGTATCGTGGGTTACATCGGTCACGATGGCAATATTCGGTTTGATCCGGCGGGCGATCATTTCGGCTCCCCTTAAACCGATCTCTTCCTGTACGGCATTCACAATATATAATCCAAAGGGTAATTTCTTTTTATTTTCCTTCAGCAGGCGTGCTACTTCAGCGATCATAAATCCACCGACGCGGTTATCGAAGGCACGTCCGATCAGATTGCCGTTGGCCAGTTCATCGAACCCATCCTGGTAGGTCACCACGGCACCAATATGGATACCGAGTGCTTCTACTTCTTTTTTATTGCGGGCTCCACAATCCAGCCATAAGTTATCGGTACGGGGACTGGTTTCTTTTGTATCGGGATTGAGCCGGGTATGGATAGCGGGCCAGCCGAATACCGCTTTAACGGGTCCTTTTTTTCCATGGATCAATACACGGGAAGCCGGCGCAGTCTGGTGATCCACACCCCCGTTTCTTTTGAGGTAGATCAGGCCGTCGGCGGTTATGTAGTTGACGAACCAACTGATCTCATCCGCGTGGGCTTCTATGACTATTTTAAACGGGTGTCCGGCATTGATCACAGCAACAGCTGTTCCATAGGAATCAACATAGTGACTGTCCACATAAGGTTTCAGGTATTCGATCCATAGTTTCTGTCCCCAGGTTTCAAAACCTACCGGGGAGGCGTTATTGATATAATTCCGGAAGAAACTGTAGGCGTGGTCTGTAATAATTGATTTCTTAGCTTTTGCCGCTTTTGCCATGGGATGTAGTATTAATCTGGTTCAAAAATAATTAAATACGGGTGAATAAAGTCAGTCCGGCGGAAAAGGCCATGAGTCCGTCAAGCACAAAATAATAGAGCATATCGCCGAAATCCCGGGTGGCATGACGGTAAAGGGCAGCCACGATAAAGCCAGGTACTAAAAGGATGATTACCGTTTCAGTAGTTATTCCCTGTCTGTAAAGTCCGAGGGTGGCCAGGATAAAAATCAGGAATGAGAACAGGAATAATCGGCTGATGCCTGCGGGTTCCATAAAAGTGATCAGGCTGCGGATGCCCGCGTTTTTATCATCGGTGCGATCCCGGTAGTCGAAAAGGATGCAGATCATGTACACGGCGAAATAGCGGCTGATGGTAAAAAGAGTATGGGCGGTATTCCAGGATGCTGCCTGGATCAGAAAAGGCAGCACGGTAGTTACGTAGGTCCATACGGCGGCCAGGAAAATGGTTTTACCCAGGGCCAGTTTGCGCAGCTGTTGAAGATACCGGTTGGGGATTTTTGGGGCTGAGTATAGAAATGTGGCTATTACGGCAGCAGCGATCCATAACCAATATTCAGTGAAGGCTGTAAAAAATAAAATCAGGCTGCCTGCCAGTCCGGTTATGAAAAAAAGCACATGCACCCATCTGTTTTGCTGAAGCCATAGAAGGCGCGGTGAGTGAATCACCGAGGGACCTGTAAAATACCAGTGGAAGCTGTAGCTGCTGAGGGTGGCAAAAAAAACAAAAAGGACGAGTTTGGGATTGTAAACGCCGGTGCCAAACAGGATGCCGGATTGGGCCGTCATCAGGGCGGCACAGCCAGCTATAAACAGGTTACTGTAGATAAAAAATGACCAGCCGGATTTTAGGATTCTAAACAAAAGGATCAGGGTTTTTTAAGCCTGATTTTTTCTGATTCGGCATAATTACTCCGGTGACTGGCTTTGTCAATAAGGACCAGTCCGAATGTCGCCGATGTATCCCGCAGGGAAACCCCGGGAAGGGGTACCAGTTCAGGGTTATTATTTGTGTTATATTCAAATACCACATCCATATCTGCTTCTCTGAGATTGGTGGGCAGGTTCAGGATAGAGACCGGGTAGCGGAAAGTATCGTTGCGCACGATGGCGGTACCATTATACCATTTATACACCACATATATTGAATCAAGGTCTCCCTCATCGTCAGTATACCTGGATTTAAGGGTGATTATATCGCCATTGTTCACGATGCCCGGGGAAATGGATTTCACTTCCACGATGGGTTCGGTAGTAAACTTATCTTTGTTGCAGGCTATCGCCATTACGGTCAGCACCAGGATCAGCAAAAGACTGTTTTTCATGCGCTTATTTTAGATTAAAACAAATTTACCATTTTTAGGCACATTATGCAGGAACTGTTTGGACAAGAGAATCATAAAATTTTCAGCACCAGGGACATCGGTTTTGAAGCCCGGGCACTGGAGATCTTTCAGTTCCAGCTCAAGAATAATGCCGTATACGGGGCTTTTGTGAAAGCGCTTGGGACAGATACGTCCCGGGTGGATTCCATCACCCGGATTCCCTTTCTGCCGGTTCGTTTTTTTAAATCCCTGGAGGTGAAAACCGGCGAATTTGAGCCTGAAGCGGTATTTGAGAGCAGTGGGACGACAGGGATGATCAGCAGCCGGCATCTGGTGAAAGACCTCTCCTTGTACAGGGAAAGCTTTACCCGTGGTTTTGAACTGTTTTATGGTTCTGCCAGTGAGTATTGTATTATCGGACTCCTGCCTTCGTACCTGGAAAGAGGCCATTCTTCCCTGGTGCTGATGGTCGACGACCTGATCCGTCAGAGTGGTCATGCACAGAGCGGATTTTACCTGAATGAATTTGATAAACTGGCGGCTGTCTTACGGGAATTGGAAAGCCGGGAACAAAAGACCTTGCTGATCGGGGTGAGTTTTGCTCTCCTCGATTTTGCGGAGCAATACCCGATTCCCCTGAAGCATACGATCATTATGGAAACCGGCGGTATGAAGGGCCGGCGAAAGGAACTGATCCGGCAGGAACTGCATGCCATTTTGCAGCAATCTTTTTCTTTAAGTGCCATCCATTCCGAATATGGCATGACTGAACTCTTATCACAGGCCTATTCCAGAGGAGACGGTATTTATCATTGTCCGCCCTGGATGAAGATACTCCTGCGCGATGATGAGGATCCGCTTCGGTTGATCACATCCGGCAGCGGGGTGGTGAATGTGATCGACATGGCTAATATCCATTCCTGTTCTTTTATCGCAACCGATGATGCAGGGAAAGTATATCCCGATGGATCATTTGAAATACTCGGCAGGGTGGATGGGAGTGATATGCGGGGCTGTAGTTTGCTGGTGGCGGGATAGGGGTGGTGAGTGGTGAGTGGAAGAATAGTACATAACAGCTAAATTAAAAAGGATGGGTAGAGAAAGCGAAATCTTTTTTATGACATGGAGTGCAAGTAATTCGGATAGTACTGGATTGGCATATAGTACTATTGAGCCACAGTCTGATGTATCCCTTGTGCCAAAAGTAATAGATAGTAGTAGGTTGTTTTTTGATTTTGTAATAAGAGATGTAAAGTTAAACAGGGGTGGACTTGTGGTGATAGATAAGGATGAGTTAGACGGGAAAGCAAAAGTTGATTATCAGCCCAATAATTTTGCATGGCCGATAATGTCTGTAAAAATGAAGCAAACTATTGATTCTGTTTCGACAGCAGCAGATTGTATTTCCTGGGTTCAAACAAGTTTACTATTCAATCAACGTGATTACGACTATTTTGTTTTGGTCTTTAACAGAAGTTATGATGTTATAGATGAACTGAAGACCTTGTATATTAACAAGGCAAACAATCATATTCTTAAACCGCATTTTTCGGTAAAGAAAATTCAGGATTTGGGATTAAGTTTATTTAGAAAGCCTTTTTCACAGAATTACGAGCGAATTACACCAGGTATTTTTGTTACGGGTAAACTGCGCAAAAATCTACTGGAGGCGGGCGTCTCCGGTATTAAGTTTGAAAAAGTTGCGGCGTCTTAAGCATAGCTTCAACAATTTTACCGGTTTCAGTTTTTCTGATTTATTGTTCCAAAATGGCAAGCATTGTGATTTGGCTGGATTACTTCCGTGATCCTTCTTTGGTGGTCTTACCCAAATCCCATGGCCGGCTATTGCCGTCCCCGGGGTTTTTCATTTGTCCGCTTATGCTAGCAAGTTCAATACTGGATTACTTCGTGATCCTTTTTTGTTGGTCTTACCCAAGGCCCATCGCCGCTATCGCGGCGGGTCTTTTGTATTTGGTTGCAACTGCGAACAAGTTCGCATTGCCCCCAAAAATACGCTGGAGATTATTGCTGGATTACTAGCGTGATCCTTTTTAGGTGGTCTTACTCAAATCCCCTGGCCGGCTATCGCCGTCCCCGGGGTTTTTTATTGTTTCAAACAGGCAAGCAAGCTTGCCGTTTGTCCCAATAAAAAACCCCGGCGCTATCGCGCCAGGGTCCTTGTGCCCGGGACTGGATTCGAACCAGCACATCCTTTCGAACGCCGCCACCTGAAGACGGTGCGTCTACCAATTTCGCCACCCGGGCAGCCGTTTTGCTTTATGAAACCTGGTTTTCAGTCAATTAAGTCATAAAACCGGGGC
>CAUJFR010000028.1 GCA_963169885.1 Bacteroidota bacterium | reverse complement strand
TTTGCCCCATTGGCTTCCTGCGATGGCACCAATGAGTGTAAAGGCTTTTGGGAAAACGGGAAGACCGACAAAGACGCCATCTTCACGCCCAACTCGGAATTATGTCCGAACCTGATGGCCTATATCAAATCAATTCCCGCCAACTTTGGCCGGGTACGGATTATTCGCCTCGAACCACAGAACCATGACCAGGCCCTGCGCTCCGTACACCGCGATGATAATAACCGCCTCAATCCGGAAGGAGAGGGCTGGGTGGTAAGGATGTGGATCGAATTAACGGATAACCCTGACAGTTATATGCTGTTATATGATAGTGATGAGAATAACCTGCCCATCAAAGAATCCGAGACACATGTGCCGATGCCCAAAGGGGCGCACTTCGTCGTGGATTCACAGCGGCTCTGGCATGTGGGTGTACACAATGGCAGCCAACCGCGCTATGCCGTGATCATCAGCTGCGAAAGTTCACCCGCACTGGATGCCTGGATCAAAGGGAAAATGTAAAATGCCACCGGAAAATTTTATGAATAGCTGCTGACGCAGCTATTTTTTTTTGGCCACGAATTAGCACCAAATAGCACGAAGAAATACAGAAAGGCAAGCCACGGATGACACAGATATTCACGGATCAAGTATTAGAATCTCAGAAGGGGCTGTTTCCTGACATCTGACATCCGACATCTGACAACTTCCCTCAGGAGGGGCTGTTCCTAACACCTAACAGCTAACAGCGAACAACTCCTCTTAGGAAGGTGTTGTCCAAAGTATCGGACTACTAACTACCGACTACTATCTACTAACTAGTTAAGCACACTACTCTCCTTCACAATCTCCGCCTTCTTCTCCTCCTTGATCTTCGCCCAGCCACCATTTATATTGCGCAGGTTATGGATGCCTTGTCTTTTGAGTAAAGAAGCCGCGATCACACTGCGGTAACCACCGGCACAATGCACATACAGATTATGGTGGTCTTCGATATTGGCGATGGACCCGGGATCGGTCATTTCATTCAATGGAATATTGATCGCGTCTTTTAAATGACCATCGGCAAATTCAGTTTCGCGACGTACATCCACCACCACCAGGTTGGGATCATGCGGCATATCCATCATCAGTTCATCGGCTTCCACATCAATGATCATGTCAATGGGTAAACCCGCTTCCTGCCAGGCTTCAAAGCCGCCGGATAAATGCCCTTCAATTTTATCAAAGCCTACCCGGGCCAGCCGGATGATCGATTCTTTTTCTTTACCAGCCTCAGTTACCAGTAACATAGGTTTATCAAAGGGAAGCAGACTGCCCGCCCATTCGGCAAACCGACCTTCCAGTCCGATACTGATGGCACCTGGTACATACCCGTTCATAAATATATTCGCATGACGAGTATCGAGGATGAGCAGATCATCTGTAATCTTTTCATTGAATGCAGCCGGACTCAACGCCTGCATCCCTTTATTCACTACTTTTTCCAGGCTGTCATAACCTTCTTTATTGATACGTGCATTGACCGGGAAATAGGAGGGAGGGGCGGTTATGCCTTCTGTAACCTGTTTAATAAAATCTTCCTTGGATGTCGCCTTCATGGCATAATTCTGTTGCTTCTCATCACCAATCGTACTCTGCGTTTCCGGACCAAGATTTTTACCACAGGAACTGCCGGGTCCATGCGCCGGATAAATGATCACGTCATCCGCCAACGGGAACAGTTTCTGGTGAATACTTTCATACAACATACCAGCCAGGTCCGTAGTGGTCAGTTCTGCTCCTTTTTGTGCCAGGTCCGGACGACCCACATCTCCAACAAATAAAGTATCACCGGTAAAAACGCAATGCGCTTTACCGGCCGAATCCCTTAATAAATAACAACTGGATTCCAGCGTGTGACCGGGCGTATGTAATACTTCAATTTCAAGGTTACCCACGTTAAATCGTTCACCATCCTTGGCCACATGTACCGGGAATTTTGTTGTGGTGCCCGGACCATATACAATCGGGGCGCCGGTAGCCTGGCCGAGATCCAGATGGCCGCTCACAAAGTCGGCGTGGAAATGGGTTTCAAAAATGAATTTGATGCGCGCATTCCGTTCATGCGCCAGTTGGAGGTATGCTTCAATATCACGCAACGGGTCTATCACGGCTGCCTCTCCGTTATCTTCAATATAATAGGCCGCCTCACTCAGACAGGAAGTATATAATTGCTTAATAAACATAGATTCGTGGTTTTTGAGTTTCCGGAAAAATGCAAAATTACTTGATAATATGAAAAGCCCCGTCTCTTTTGACAGAGAACGGGGCTTTTCAACGATTTTAGCAATGTGGTTATCCCAGTAATTGTTTCACGAATTGATTGAGCTCCTGCATCCGGTTGATATTCACTGAGTAGTAAATGAATTTTCCGTCACGGTCCGTTTTCACAAAACCAGCCTTACGAAGAATCGCCAGGTGCTGGGAAGCAACCGATTGTTCAAGGCGGAGTTTTACATACAATTCCGTGACCGTCATTTTCCCGCTTTCATCAATCATCTTCAGAATCTGCTGTCGTAACTTATGATTTAATGCTCTCAAAACCAGTGCTGCTTTTTTTACTTCAAGAAGGTCCACTTTTAAAAGGGTTCCATTCTCTTTTGGGTCATTTAGTGTAATTGTGTACGTACTCATATCTGTGAATGGGTTGGTTGGAAAAAGAAACAAAAATACCTTCTGAATATCAGGTATTACGTAATTAAATGATAAGACGTGAACAAAATCTATTTCCTTCGCCCGGCAGTATAAAATTCTTTGATATATAAGGGTTCAGCGTAGGCAAGGCTTGCAAAATCCTGCAAATTGAACTTTCGGTTTGAAATAAATGTCATATGTATAGCCGAAAACGGAATGTCTTCAAATTGTGCATGTTGAGACTGTAAGAGTGGTTGCAGTTTTTTGCTGCCACTTCCACAGAAACAAACAGGATGAGCGGTAATATATGACTGATAAGTGGTGGGATCAAGTATCACTGCTTCCGGTGAAACCACCACATTCATATTTTTATCATATATCGCTGCATACACTTCCATCCGTCGTGCATCGATCATGGGACAGATTAACGCTGCAGTTGTAAAACGGGCGGCAAATGCCATCATTTCAAGGGTAGGAATCGCAATCAGCGGCTTGCTGAGGGCGAAACATAAGCCTTTCGCGGTGGCCAGTCCGACCCTTAAACCGGTATACGATCCGGGACCAATGGTGACGGCGATGGCATCAATTTGTGACAAGACGAGTCCGGTTTCCGTTAGTAATGCCTGTATAGCAGTATGAATCCAGGATGCATGATCATGTTGCTGCTCATTGACTTTCAGACCTATTATCTCTTCATCCCGGGCTATGCAGAGAGAGGCAGTTTCCTGTGAAGTGTCTATATTTAATAGTAGGGCCATTAAAAACCGGCTTCATTTTTTAATAAATAAGCGGGCTGGTATTGATTGTTTGCTGATAGTTGATTCAACAATATATAAATCCTGCTTTTCCCAATTTTTTCACACCAGGCAAATGGACCAAGAGGGTAATTGGTTCCCAATGTCATCGCTGTGTCAATATCTTCTTTACTGCTCACTCCTTCTCCGAAAGTTAAATAGGCTTCATTGATGATGGAAGCCAGGATACGGGCAGACAGAAAACCGGGCAGATCAGCCACCCATTCTGTTTTTTTGTGTAACAGGGCAAGTATTGATTCCGCTTTTGTCTGTAGAGAAGTCTCTTTAATGGAGGCTTCCACCAATGAACGTTCCCAAAAGCCCGGCCAGCCGTTGATCCGGATAAAATGTGCAGGCCAGTTTTCCGGAATTGAATTTTCCACCTGGTTGATAAAAAGGAGAGTAGAAGCAGATTCGTGCCAGGCGGAAGGGTATTCA
>CAUJFR010000027.1 GCA_963169885.1 Bacteroidota bacterium | reverse complement strand
AAGTAAAGTTGGCAATCCCCCCGATATTCAGCATGATCCGGTTCTCGTCTTTTTTAGAGAAGACCAGGTAATCGCCATATACGGCCAGCGGGGCACCTTCACCACCGGCCGCCACATGTTTTTGCCGGAAATCACTGATGGTGATGATGCCGGTATGCACGGCAATATGATCCCCGTCGCCAATCTGCAAAGTAGCATTTCCAAACTCCGGACGGCCGTGTAAAAATGCGGGTGCGTGGTAAATCGTCTGACCATGACTTGCCACTAAATCAACTGCTTCATTTTTTACTGACCAGTCCTGCAGCGCCTGGTTAATCATCCGGGCATGTTCAATGGCCACCTGGCTGTTGAGCAAACACACATTTTCGAGATCCGCATCTCTGCGGGAAAAAACGGATTTCAGGGATTCCTTAAAAGCGGGATTGTAGGCGACCGTTGTAAAATGCAGCACATCTACCGATGTATCAGTCCCACTGCCTGTGATCCGGCATAGAGCCAGGTCAAGTCCATCGAAGGATGTACCACTCATCAATCCAAGTATAAGACGGGATGGTTTTTGGCCGGTTTGCCAGAGTTTTGCCAGGTTTTTGTTCATGTTTTAAAGTTAGATTGTCGGTTTTTGCCGGAAAAATTTATTTCTGTTCAGCATTTCTGCGGTTTTTGCGTCTTTATTTTGCACTTTTTTGCGCATTTTAAAGAGAATACTTACATTTAGTGTTACAACGTCGACTGCCATGTTAAAAAGAGAACGCCAGGAGTATATTCTTCGCGAAGTGAACCTGCATAATCGGGTGCTGACTTCCGATCTCTCAGAGGCGATCAATGTATCGGAGGATACGATCCGGCGTGACCTGGCCGAATTGGCAGAAACCGGCAAAATTATCAAAGCGCATGGCGGCGCCCTCTCGAAATCCTTTCATACGTCTTTCCAGATTAACGGGGTTTATTCGCATGATAAAAAGAAGTGTATTGCCCGCAAGGCTGTAAACCTGATCCATGATGGTATGTTTATACTTAGTGGTGGCGGAACAACCATTACGGAGTTGGCGAAAGCCCTGCCTGACCAGTTACAGGCCACCTTTTTTACCGGAAGTCTGCCAGCCGCCATTGAATATATCCAGCATCCAACCGCGGAAGTGATCTTTATCGGGGACCGGATATCCAAAAACTCAAGGATAACCATCGGCGGTGATGCGATTCAGAAAATCGCTCAGATTAACGCCGATATCTGTTTTCTCGGGATTAATGCCCTTGACCCGGAACTGGGACTTACCGATAATGACTGGGAAGTGGTACAGATAAAAAAAGCGATGATCAGGGCCTCGCGGAAAGTAGTGGCGTTGACTATTTCAGAAAAACTGAATACCCAGCAGAAAATTAAAGTGGCTGACCTTTCAGAGCTGGATATTATTATAACAGAGCTTCCACCGGATGACCCCATACTGGAGCCTTTCCGGAAAGCCGGAGTACAGATATTATAAGCAATTTTTTTTATTATAAACATTCAAACAAAAACCGCAAAATGAGAAATCTGCTATGCTTTGCACAAAAGAAAGGAATGTACTTTTCTTTTGTACTGCTGCTGTTGTCCGGGTCGCTGCTGGCCCAGGTTACAGTCAGTGGTAAAATAACCGGTGCGGATGGAAAGGGTATTCCCTTTGTATCTGTACAGATCAAAAACACCACGATCGGTTCTGCTTCAGGGGCCGACGGTGCATACAGCTTTGATGCCAATGTAAAACCTGGCAACTATACGCTGGTGTTTTCGGGTGTGGGACTGAAAACTTCAGAACAATACTTTACCGTTGGAACGGGTAAGACCGTTACGGCCGATGCAGTTTTGACTGCTGATGCATTGAATATGGATGAGGTAGTGGTAACGGGTACTTCTGCAGGAACCACCAAAAAACAATTGGGTAGCTATGTGAGTACAGTTAAAGCCGATCAGCTCAATAAAGGAGCAACAGGAAACGTACTGGCCGCACTCCAGGGTAAGACCGCCGGTGCGCAGATTATTCAGAACAGCGGTGATCCGGGCGGCGGAATTTCTGTTCGCCTCCGTGGTATCAGCTCCGTTAACAGCTCTTCTGAACCACTTTATATAGTAGATGGGGTGATCGTTAACAATGCGACCACCCGTGTGACCAATACCAGTGCGAACTACGATGGGCAGAATTTTATTGGTACAGTTGGGCAAAACCGGATGGCGGATATCAACCCCAACGATATTGAACGCATCGAGGTATTGAATGGTGCTGCCGCGGCCGCGATCTACGGATCACGTGCCAATGCCGGCGTAATTCAGATCTTTACCAAGAGAGGTTCTGCCGGTGCACCGGTGGTGAGTTTCTCCTCCAGCATGACGGTAAGTTCATTACGCAAATCTGTTCCGGTGAATCAATCTCCTACCAAATTCGGCGGACCGGCTGATGGTCCCGGGGCACAAACCCAGGATATCCTGTTGCCTGCGCTTACCAATACCACAGCCGTAACCCGGTACGATTACAACGATTATATTTTCCGCAATGCCATGGGTACGGATAATAATATTTCTGTTGCCGGCGGTAAAGACAAAACAAAGTATTACACGTCTGCTTCTTATTTTAAAAACGAGGGAATCATTAAGAATACTGATTTCCGTCGTTTCAGTTTCCGGGTGAATCTCGATCAGGCCCTGGGGAATAAAGTCAACTTCACGATGGGATTGAACTTTATCAATAGCCTGAGTAATGAAAAACCCGATGGCAACTCTTTCTTCTCACCCATGAACTCGATTAATATCATCGGAAATATTCACAATATATGGGAGAGGGATGCACTGGGTAATATCAAAGCGGTCGGTGAACGCGGCCGGGTGAATCCTGTTTCCATTATTGAGGATATCAAGCAAAAACAGGAAACCAACCGGATCATTGCCAATGCCGGTCTGAAAATAAGGCCCTTCAAAGGACTGACCGTCGATTACACCATGGGTATCGATCAGTATGCGCAAAAAGGAGAGACCTTTATTCCTCCGTTTGCCTATAACGTAAGTGATGGTTTCTTTGGTGGGGGCGCCGCCCTGGATCCGACCCGTAACGGGTATGCCAGTGCCGGTAACTATAATTTCTTTCAGATCAACAATGACCTGAACGCTACTTACCAGACCAAGATCACTCCGGATATCACGTCTACTTCTCAGCTGGGTTATTCTTTACAGTATGAGAAATCAGGCTATACACTGTTGCAAAGCCGCGGACTGGCTCCGTTTGTACAAACAGCTACCGGTGGAAGTACCATTCTCCAGGGTGTGGATGAAAGAAGTGAATTCTCTGTATGGGGTTATTTCTTCCAGCAGAATTTCGGGTATAAGAACCTGTTGTATGTTACTGGTGCCATCCGGGTGGATGGATCTTCCGTATTTGGTAAAGATCAGCGCGATCAGAAATACCTGAAAGCAAGCGGAAGCTATGTGATCAGTGAGCATGAATTCTGGAAAAAGAGCAAACTGAGTAAGTTCTGGAATTTCGCCAAACTCCGCCTGGCCTATGGCGAAAGCGGAAACCTGACCGGTATCGGTGCTTTCTCCCGTTTCAATACGTATAGCAGTAATACCTTTGTCAGCCGTACCGCCCTTTCTTCCAACACCACACTGGCCAATTCACTGGTTAAGCCGGAGCGTCAGAAGGAGATTGAGTTCGGGGTGGACCTCGGATTCTTCAATAGCCGGCTGAATGTACAGGCCAATATTTATAATAAAAAAGTGGAAGATATGCTGATCAACCGCTTTATCGCCCCCACCAATGGATTCAGCAGCCTGCTGGATAATTTCGGCAGTCTCGAAAACAAAGGAGTTGAACTGGTGATCAATGCGAAAGTAATGCAGAAAAAAGATTTCTCCTGGTCAGCCACGGCCATCTATAACCGTAATCGCAACAAAGCGGTGAAGATCGGTCAGGCCCTTACATTATTAAGCACCAACCAGGGAGCACCGGTGGCCATCATCGAAGGACAGCCGATTGGTGTATTCTACGGAGCCTTCTTTGCCCTGGATGCCAATGGCGGCCTGGTGAAGAACGGATCCGGTTTCCCGCAGGGAGAAAGAGGGATCCAGAACGGCGCGCTGAACTATACAGTCACCCGTGATCCTTCAACCGGTTTACCTGTAGGTACAAATCCGCTGGTACGCCGGATCATTGGTGATCCGAATCCGGACTGGACC
>CAUJFR010000026.1 GCA_963169885.1 Bacteroidota bacterium | reverse complement strand
CAATGCGGTATCAAAATCAAAATGGACAATATTGGGAGAGGAAAGGGCGAAGTGCGCAAAAGCAGTCATGGCCAGGCGTGATTCAATCATGGCACCGACCTGCAGGTGCAGTCCGGCTGCTTCAGCCATGCGGGCCATTTTGAGGGCTTTGAAGATACCGCCGGATTTGCCGAGCTTGATATTGAAATAATCACAGGCATCCAGGGCAATGAGGCGCTCGGCATCATGATCATCGCCGCAACATTCATCGGCCATAATAGGAATGGGACTTTCCTTCTTTACACGCGGTAATGATAGATAGTTCCAGCGGGCAATGGGCTCTTCACAGTGCTGGATGTCAAGGGGGGCTAAAGCGTTTAATGTCTCAATGGCTTCCTCCACGCCCCAGCCCTGGTTGGCATCAATACGTAATGGTATTTCAGGACCTACCGCTTCCCTGATCGCTTTCATTCTTACCACATCTTTCTTTCCATCCTTACCCAGCTTTACTTTGATCGCCGGATAACCCTGTGCAAGAATGCGAAGCGCCTGGGCCGCCATCACCTCGGGCTCGGCGAGACTAACCGTATAATCGGTAATAATCGTCTTGTCATTTTTTCCGCCGATAAATTGATAAAGCGGAACCCCGGCTTGCTGGCTGGCGATATCATACAAGGCGATATCAAAAGCACTCTTGATACTGCCATTGGCATAGATAATGCTGTCCATCAGCTTAACCGCTCCTTCAATATCAAGTGCATTATGTCCGATAAGTGCTTTAGCAAATAACTCACCTACGACCATACAGGTATCCTGGCTCTCTCCGTTGATGGGCATATACGGACTGCATTCCCCAAAACCAACAATCCCTTCCTTAGTAAGTACACGGATCAGCACATTGTCGGCTGTATAATCGGTGCCAAGAGAAGTGATAAAAGGCTCGATCAGGGGAATGGACAGCTTGTACAGTTCGATCTGTTGTATAGTGATAGTGTTACTCATAACAGTTGATTAAAATAAGATCCGTAGTCCGCCGCAGAGCAGTGTCGTAAAGGGCGCATTATCGTTGACTAATAAAAACGGACTCGGGTAACCGGGTGAGGGCACTGTTACCCGGGCTTCGGTATAGAAATAAAAATCGGCACCCAACGGTTTTTCCCAACCCAAGGCCAGGTCCAGGGTCATCCGTTTAAAATTGGCCGTACCTTCCCGTACGGGTATCTGGTAAAGGGCCGTATCGATCGTACGGTTATGTGAATTTTCCACTCTTCCCATCAACAAACCAAAACCAGCCTTGCCGTAAAGACTCCACCCGGTTTCCAGTTGGGGATTGCCATGCAGGTAATGCTTCCAGCCTACCGATAATAAACGGAATCGTAGTTTACCGGCATTCGTATACTGAATTTGTTGTGGAAGGGTAACTGCATCCGTGGCCTTCGCCCGGAGTACGTTATTGTATTTACCAAAACTGCAATAACTGAAGTTCACCTGTATTCCGTATTTCTCCGCAAGGTGAAAATCCAGCTGAACCGAATGATTCTGCCCGATAAACTGCTGCCCTTTTGGCCAATTACGTATCGCTCCCAGATCAGTACCGATGGAGAATAAAGGGTACTGGGCCAGTGTACTTTTTCCCAAGAAAGTAAGCAGGGTTAATATGATGAGTTGGTGGCGCAAGAAGTGTTATGCAATGTTACTAAATTAACGGCGATTTGCAGAGAAGAGGTAGATGGGGTTGGAAAGTTGAAAGGTTGATAGGTCTCCACAGGAATGGCCCCATAAAACTGCCTGTCCGGCAGGCAGGTCCACCGAAGGGGGACTTAGAAGACTCAAATACTTTATACATAGTTCCTTAAAGTCTGGCGTAAGATTTCCCGCAAAGACAATAAGACACTCCGGAATAAGGAAAAGTCTTATTGGCTTTGCGGGACTCAAATACGCAATGCTATGAAAGAAAGAGATTATGAATTATCAGTGTCTAAAGTCCCCCTTCGGGGGATTTAGGGGGCCAATTTCTCAGCATTAAGTTTCCCGCAAAGCCATTAAGCCTTTCCGAACAAAGGGAAAGTCTTTTAAGCTTAGCGGGATACGATACGCAATTCTGTGAAAGAAAGAGATTGCGAACTTTCAGTGTCTAAAGTCCCCCTTCGGGGGATTTAGGGGGCCTTCTTCAAAAAAAAGCGGGTGACCGTTTTCAGCCACCCGCCCATACTTAAAACTTACAACTTATAACTTACCACTTACCACTCCTCCCTATTTCATCAGCTTCAGTTCCTTAATAATATTCGCGCCACCGCCCAGCTTATCAATGCACCACAACACATAGCGGATATCCACACAGATCGTGCGGTTCAGGTCTTTGTCGAAAGCGAGTTTGTGGCTCAGGGCTTCATAATTGCCATCGAAGGCCAGACCTATCAGTTCGCCACGGCCATTGATCACGGGTGAACCGGAGTTACCACCAGTGATATCATTGGTAGTGATGAAACCGATCACCAGGTCCTTGCGGGTGGGATCCATGTACTGACCGAAATCTTTTTTCTTCAGCAACTCGATCTGATTAGCCGGCAGGTCAAATTCATAATCACCGGCCTTATATTTTTCCAGCAATCCTTTTGAGGTTGTGACATAGTCATAGAAAACCGCATCGCGCGGACGATAGGATTTTACATTGCCATAACTCACCCGCATGGTGAAAGTGGCATCGGGATACATCATCTTCGCTTTGGCGGGATCCATTTCCATAATGCCTTTCAGGTACAGGCGGCCAAACTCGGCATTCTTCGTATTGAATTGCTGGGAGAAAGGCGCATACTTGGTATTGTAATTTACCAGGAAGGTACTGGCATAGGCAAAGGCGGGATCTGCCTGCAGGGTCACGGCATCAGGATTGGCTACAAAGGCGGACCATTTCGCATCATCGAAGATCATGGTCTTGCTGAACACATCGGCGGCATATTTTTTATAGGTCGCGTCATCATTCAATGCGCCATAACTGTTTTTCAGGGTGCCATAGAAACCAAGTGGATGTTGTTGTTTGTCCACGTCCTCATAGAACATCCGGGTTACAGCGGCCAGTATGTTTTCATCCGATACTTTGTTTTCGTCTTTCAGGAAGTTCGTGCGTTGGGCATTGGCTGCTTCCACGGCTTTGGCAATATCGGCTCTGGAAGAACCGGTTTTTACCAGGGCGGCTTCCACTTGCATCAGGGACCCGGCAAAAGCGATCAGCGGGGAACCCATCACGCCTTCTATAATATAAACACGGTGCTTGCTGTAAGGTCTCCAGGCATCATAGGCTTTACCCCAGTCGGCAAACAGATTTTCATATTCTGGTTTTCCTTTGGCCCAGGTATTGAATTTGGCTTCAACGGCCTGTTTTTGTCCGAACACATCGTATTTCAGTAACTGCTTGGTTTCGCCATCAAAAAATTTCCAATAGTTGGCGATACCTGCATAGGAGGAAGCGAGCTGCAGTTTCACTGCCGGATCTTTCTTCATTTCCTCAAACATATATTTCAACCGGGCATCCCGGAGTTTTACCAGGGTTGGGTTGTTGATATCTGTAGCGATCTTGATACCATATGAACTTTCGTAACGGTTAGTACCACCAGGATAACCCCAGATCATGGAGAAGTCGCCATCTTTCAACGGACGTAATGAAACG
>CAUJFR010000025.1 GCA_963169885.1 Bacteroidota bacterium | reverse complement strand
AAGGTTTATCGCCTTCCTTGGTCTCCCGGTCGTTCTGGTTATCAATGAAGCGCATGGGGGAAGGGTTTAAGAGGTTGAAAAGGTTTAAGGTTGAGTGGTTGACAAGTTAACAGGTTGACTGGTTAATAAGTAAGGGCTGTTCCTGACATCTGGCAACTGACATCTGACATCCTTTTCTATTGCAATTTCGTACTATTTTATCATCTCCCGAAGTTTTTGGAAATACGCTGGTGCCTGTAAAAGCCGGCTGCCATACCAGCTGAACATTTCCCCATCAGCCAGGAGAATCTGTGTGCCCGGTAGCTGTGTATGCAATTCTTCGATATGTTTTTCACGGAAAGGGTAGGGCTCAGAGGAGAGCAATACGACTTCACAATTCAGGGATCGTAGTTCATCAGTATTCGTTTCCGGATATCGTTGTTGCTCTTTAAAAACATTATCCAGACCGGCAAGCTCCATCATGGCATGAATAAAGCTGTCGCCGCCGACAGTCATATAGGGCTCTTTCCAGATAAGGTAAGCAGTTCGTGGTTTCTTATCATTTACAATCAATGACCGGAACGCAGTTCTTATCTGGTTCTGCAGGTGGTCAGCTTGCTGAAATTTTCCGGTAAGCTGCCCGGTTTGTTGTATCATGGCAAGGGCTTCCTCCAGGTTATTGATGTCGCTGACCCATACCGGCCATTTTTTGGCAAGCCCTTCGATCTGTTCCTTTACATTTTCTTCTTTATTCGCCAGGATCAGGTCAGGCTGCAGGGTATCAATCAGGTCCTTTTTCAGGTCTTTTGTGCCTCCCACCCGGGTCTTTGACCTGAACCATTCATCCGGATGAATACAGAACTTAGTAATGCCAATGACCTCCTCACGGAGTCCCAGGTCAAACAGCAATTCGGTCTGTGAAGGAACCAGTGATACAATCCGTTTTGGAGTATCCGGAATGTCAACAATACGGCCACATTGGTCAGTGGTGATCATGGAGGGAAATTAGGGAAAAGTGGGGAGCCCTCCTTCGCTAAAGCTACGGAGGATAAATCGGGAGCCCTCCTTCGCTAAAGCTACGGAGGATAAATCGGGACTAAATAGCCCTTACTATGGGGTGGGGGTTAAAACGAAAAAAGCCCTTAGCAGGCCTTTGATTTTTTGTCTTATTTAATGCTTATTTGGTTCTTGCGTGTCCTCCGTAGCCCTGCCTGCCGGCAGGCAGGTTCAGCGAAGGAGGAGATCTTAGTTTTCGAGTCACCGCGCCTCCTGCTAAACGTTTATTTAGCAGGAGGGTTCCGGATGTTTAAGTTTCTTTCATGGATTTGGACACGGTGAGACTTGGATGGTCTTCAGGACTCTTGGATTTGGACGGTTTTCTTTTGGATCTGGATTCTTTGGTTTTCTTTGGATTGGACTTGGACGGTTTTTTTTGGATCTGGACTTTTGGTTTTCTGTTGGATCTGGATCTTGTTGGTTTTTTCTCTAGGTTTGGATTTGGACGGTTTTTCTTTCAGTACTGGATTTTGGTTTTTTTCGGATCTGGATCTTTTGGTCTTCTTTTGGATTGGATTGGTTTGGTTTTTCGTCAGATAAGGATCTGTCGGTTTTCAGTCGGGATTGGATCTCAAACGGTATTTTCAAAAAGCGCTTAAAGTAAAAAAAAGAAGTTGATCGATACTGGATTTTTAATTGTCTGGTTTTTCTAAGGATTGGGTTTTGTCAGTTTTTGGACGGTTTTTCTAATTTTGGATATTGGACTTTGACAAATGATTGATTCGCTATCAATCAACTTCTGATACAAAAGTAATTGGCATTTCATTCACAAAACAGAGCAAAATAACCTCTTTTTTTTACGACATTTTTTACCGTTTTTATCGTAAAGTCATCATATCTGAATCACGCATTTTCACAAGTTATTCACACGTAGATATACGATAAAAGGCCCCGCCATTTGGTTGACGAGGCCTTTTTTGAAATTATAAATTATTAATTTATAGTGATTTATGAAGGCTGTTTCGAATTTATTCAGATTGATTCGTTTTGTCGAAAAAATGCCTGAATGGCTTATTGTGTCAGTTCCCGAGTGACTGAATCACGTCATATTTCGTAACGATGTGGTAACTCCCGGCTTCATCTTTTGCCAGCACAGCGCCGTTTTCTTTGTTAATCAGGTGACTTAAACGTTCAACCGGTGTATCAAAAGCCACTAAAGGGAAAGAAGGTTCCAGCACTTCAGCAACGGTAGCGTTCTTTATTTCCGGATTATCAAATATTTTCTGGAATAAACCGCCTTCGCTGATGGCCCCTACAGGTCCTGATTCATTGATCACCGGTATTTGTTCGATGTCATACTTCTTCATCAGTTCCACTGCAGCGGCCACTGTTTGTGACGGCTCTACGGTGATCAGTCTTTTCGTACCTCTCGCACTTACCACGTCCTTGAATGTTTTCACATCGAGGAATCCGCGTTCGATCATCCATTGATCATTGTAGATCTTACCAACATAGCGGCTGCCATGATCGTGGAAGATGCAAACAACAAGATCATCTTTGGTTAATTTGTTTTTCAGCTGCATTAATCCTTGAATACAACTGCCGGCACTATAGCCGCAGAATAAGCCTTCTTCCTTCGCCAGTCTTCTGGCCATTACAGCCCCGTCTTTATCCGTAACCTGTTCGAAATAATCGATCACGCTCATATCATAATTCTTCGGTACAAAATCTTCCCCGAACCCTTCACTGATATACGGATGTACTTCATTCATATCGATCTCTCCCGTCCGGAAATATTTAGTGAGCAATGAACCATAGACATCGATGGCCCAGATCTGAATCGCCGGATTTTTTTCTTTCAGGTATTGCGCTGTACCGGTAATAGTGCCTCCCGTACCTGCCGTACATACCAGGTGGGTGATCTTTCCATCAGTTTGTTTCCAGATCTCCGGACCGGTAGTTTCATAATGTGCCAGCCGGTTCGCCAGGTTGTCATACTGGTTCATGTGAAAGGAGTTGGGTACTTCCTTTGCCAGCCGGGCTGCCACACTGTAATAACTGCGGGGATCTTCAGGTAAAACATTGGTCGGGCAAACAATCACTTCGGCACCTACAGCTTTCAGGATATCCGCCTTTTCTTTGGATTGCTTGTCTGTGGTAACGAATATGCATTTATACCCCTTAACCACTGCTGCCAATGCCAGTCCCATGCCAGTATTGCCACTGGTGCCTTCGATAATCGTGCCACCAGGTTTCAGCTTTCCTTCCTGTTCAGCTACCTCCACCATTTTCAGGGCCATCCGGTCTTTAATGGAATTACCGGGATTGAAATAATCCACTTTAGCCAATACAGTTGCCGGGATTTCACGGGTGATTTTATTTAACCGGATCAGGGGCGTGTTTCCGATCGTTTCGAGTATATTATTTTTTATATCCATCATTGGTTTTTTCTATGGACAAAGGTAGGTTTTTAGGCCTGTATCATTAACAGCTGTTAGTTAAAACAAATAAAAAGCCCCTCCTGGTACCAGGAGGGGTTGCCGGACTCAATGACAACAGGGTCATCAAGCTTCTTTCCTGAATTGTTTTCGTTTATTACCCAGGTAAAAATCAAACAAAATCAGTCCCAGTACCACATTGATCATCATAAAGACATTGATCAGGGTGTTATTGAAAAACTTTGCTATATCTATTTTCTCAAGCTGATCAGAAAATGTGCTGTTAGCTGAGGTATTCCATTCCATCTGGCTGAAACCGTAAACCACGAATGCGACAATCATTGTAATGAAGAATGTACTAATACCCCATATTATTTTGTTGTTGATATAGGTTTTTGTAGCCGGGGCAATATGAATCCGGGTGATCTCTTCCATTACGTTTTTAGTAAACCGGAGTGAAGGAGCATCCAGTTCCGTGGAATGGAGCATCGTATTCATTTCCAGCAGCTCCCCGTATTTTTCTTTCCATTCAGATTGTGTCTGCAGCAGTTCCTCAATTACCTGCCTTTCGGCTGGTGCTGCGGTACCGTCAATATACTCCCACAATCGTTCTTCCATATTGTGCTGCGTATTCATAGTGGTTCAATTTAAGTCTTTTACTTCGTGTGCAAAATGAGTTTCCATCAGTTCCTTTAATCTTGTCCGGGCCCGGTGCAGTCTTACTTTAGCAGTATTCACTTCCAGTCCCAGTATCTGGGCGATTTCCTCAAGGCTTTGTTCATTCTTATAAAACAGGGTGATGATAGCCGAATCATCAGGCTTGAGCTGGCTGATTGCCTCAGCAACCATCGCATGCCTTGATTTTTGTTCCACCCCGTCAGCCCTGAAACCTGCATCCTGGTTATCCGCGGTGGCAAAAATCCGCTCATCATCTAATGACTGAATATTCAACTTTTTCTTCCGCAAAAAACTGATACAGGTATTGTTTACGATCGTATAGAGCCAGGTACTGAATTTCGCATCCCCCCTGAAATCGGCGAGATATTTATAGGCCTTGATAAATACATCCTGGGCCACTTCCTCTGCTTCCTCCCGGTTCTTTACCAGGCGCAGGGTGAGCGTAAACACATAGTTCTGGTAACGGTGCACCAATCCGGCATAGGCCTGGTGATCACCATGCAAAACTTTGCTAATGAGTTCATTATCATTTTGTCCGGCTGACATGTGGGTATATGACTCCCTCCAATGGCCTGAGGTTACAATTTTATTTACTTATATAATATCGATTCGTTGGCTGCAGAAAGTTACGGAAACCCTGTAACCTGAACATTTCGGGTGTTGTCCTAATCTCAGACACCCGTTAAAAATGACTTGAATTGTAACCTTATGGAATAGTTTGTAGTCAGATAGGAAAACGGACCATTAATAACACTATAAATCTGATTTTATGCAAGGAGGAGAAGTTTTAGCATTCGTAACTGCATTTGGCGGTTTTTTCGCTATGGTATTTGGAATATTTTACCTTAGAACACGCCAGAACCTGGCCATGATTGAAAAGAACATGAATCCAAAGGAGTTTGCCAACCGTCCGGCTCCATACAAAAACCTCAAATGGGCTTTATTGCTGATCGGAGCAGGAGTGGGGTTGTTCCTGGCTTATATCCTGGATAATTATGTGCTTTTTCATTCAATGAGGGATGATTTTGATCACAATGGAAGAAACGTTCCCATCTATTTTGCCCTTATTGCAGTTGGTGGCGGGCTTGGCCTGTTCGGTTCTTACAAAATAGAAAAGCAATGGTGGGACGAAAATAAGGATAAGCAATAAATCAAGTTCCCATCAGTCATGAAAAGCAAACTGTTGCAAACCATTCACCATTAAACAAGCATTACCTGGTTATACAACCGGGTTTTTGCTGTTCCATTAATTATGAGAATAATACCTGTTAACCTGCTACCGTTCCTCCTTGCTATTTTCCTCTACGCCTGCCATGGCAATCATCGTAAGGTTACTACTATTGAAACTAGAGAGAATGATAATAAAATAACCATCAAATATAACGGCACGGTGAGCTTCACCAGTGATTCTTCAGCTATTGAAGGGTTATCGCCGTTGAGTACGCTCAGTTACCGCAATAATGACAATGCTCTTCGTGTCTCCAGTAATGAACAAGGACAGTTAAGTTTCGAAATGACCGAAAATGGGAATCCACTGCTGTTGGACGCCAGGGGTAAGGCGTTTGTTGCCAAAGCCGTGAAAGTGATGATGGAGAATGGAGCGGGGGGGAGTCGGTAGTCGGGAGTCCGGAGTCGGGAGTCGGGAGTCAACAGCCCATTCTAAGAAAGTTAACTGATATTTCGAGCGTAGCGAGAAATCTTGTATTTCCTTATAATTTCCCCCAATATATTGTCATCCCGACGAAGGAGGGACCTTGTATTTTAAGGAGGTGTTTGTTGTTAGCAATTGGGTGTTAGGGAGCAGCTCCTCAAAGAAAGTTGCCAAATGCCTGCCAGCTGGCAAAGGCAGGTCAGTCAAAAGCTCATCCAGAAAGATGATCGTTGTTAGCAGTTAGATAACAGCCAATAGTTATTCACTATACAACCTACTTCTTCACCTCCTCCAGCGCTTTCAGTACCATCGCATCTCCGCTATTCAACACCTGGTAAAAGCCGCTGTTTCTCCAGCGATAGCGGGCCAGGAGGGCTTTTAATTGCTGTAGTACCAGTTCTTTTTCTTTGCCGGCCAGGCTGCCTGGTTTTATAGAGTCAGAAACGGTATATTGGATCAATCCGTTCCATAACTGATCGTTCTGGATAAAGCCATTTGCAAAATCTGTTGCAGTCTTATATTTTTCCACTTCTGATTTATGCTGCAGGTAATAATTATAAACGTAGTTGCTGACATTCACCGTGACAGCCATCCGGTTAGCCTGGTGCTGGGCACGGGAGGTATCCACGGGAATAAACACAGATGGGCTGATGCCTCCGCCGCCATATAACGTATCGTTGCAATTGGTGGTGAAGTTTTTACTATTATGATTTTTCATGGAATCTTCTGAAACCAGTTCACCATTGTTGAACCGCTCCCACAGGTCATCCATATACACTTTCTTCCCTTTTTCATATGACCGTTGAATACTGCGGCCGAGCGGTGTATAATACCGCGCAATTGTCAATCGGATTGCAGAACCGTCGCGCAGCTGGTATTGCTCCTGCACCAGTCCTTTTCCGAATGTGCGGCGACCTACTATAGTGGCCCGGCACCAATCCTGCAAAGCTCCGGCCAGCACTTCACTGGCACTGGCAGAGGTTTCATTCACCAGTAAAACCAGTTTGCCGGATTCAAATAGTCCGGGCCGTTTACACCGGTACTCCCTTTTTTTGCTGTTCACCCCTTCGGTATAGACAATCAGTTTATCGCCATCCAGGAATTCATCGGCGATATCCACAGCTTCATTCATAAAGCCGCCACCATTACCCCGGAGATCAAAAACCAGGCTTTTCAACCCTTGTTTTTGAAGCATTTCCATGTTCTGCATGAATTCCTCATAACTGGTTTCAGAAAACTTGCTGAGTTTTATATATCCGGTTGTCTGATCGATCATATATGCCGCATCCACGGAGGAAACCGGAATTTTTCCCCGCGTGACATCGACCGGAATTGTTTTAGCACCCCTTAAGACCTGAAGTCTGGCGGTGGAACCTTTCGGGCCACGGATCAGGGTTTTAATATTTGCTACAGTAAAATTTTGATGTGTAAGACTTGAGTCATTCACTTTCAGTATTTTATCTCCAATTTGTAGTCCTGCTTTTTCACTGGGTCCTCCCGGAAATACATAAACTACATTTACCGTATCACTGAAAATATTGAATTCGACCCCAATTCCATCAAAATTACCTGCCAGTTCTTCATTGGCTTCTTTTAAATCAACCGGAGGGAGGTACACAGAATGTGGGTCCAGTTCATTCATCATATCCTGTATGGCGTGTCCCTCGAGGGAGTCTGTATTCACAGAATCAACATAGCGCATACGGATCAGGTCCATGGCTTCTTGCAAACTGCTTCGTTTATTGCCGGCAAACAATCCTTTGCCGTTTCCGGCCCGGTCACCCAGTTTAAAACCAAGAAACATACCTGCTATCAGTACCAGGGAGAAGAGTAATGGATACCAGACCTGTAATTTTTTATTTCCCGTCATAAACCTTTATTCAGTAATTTGACGCAAAATACTGGATTTGAACGGAACAGATGCTGCCGTTTAACCAAATCAATAAATCTTTATATGCCAGTCGTTAAACTGATCGCCGACAGCGGAGCCACGAAAGCAGAATGGTGTTTACTGAAAAACGGCAGGAAGAAAACCCTTTTTACGCAAGGAATCAGTCCCTACTTTCTCAATACGGAGCAGATTTACCAGTTGCTGGAAAAAGAGCTGAAGCCCCGGCTACGCAAAGAAGAAATTCATGAGATTTACTACTACGGGACCGGTTGTGCCAACCCGCTGAATGCCCGTTCGGTGAAAAAGGCACTCAGTAAATCCTTTTCCGGTGCAAAAGTGGAAGTTACCCATGACCTGATGGGGGCTGCCCGGGCTCTTTGTGGACGGGATAAAGGAGTGGCCTGTATCCTTGGAACAGGGGCTAATTCCTGTTATTATAACGGAAAAAAAATCCTGAAAAACAGTCCGGGCCTTGGTTATGTATTGGGCGATGAAGGCAGCGGAGCCTATCTCGGAAAAAAAGTCATACAGTATTATCTCTACGGCACATTTGATGATGAACTCCGGGGCCGGTTTGACCTGACCTACACCACCAATGCTTCAGAGATACTGGAGAATGTTTACAAAAAGCCATTGCCCAACCGATACCTCGCCGGATTTGCCCGTTTCCTGGCCGATAACCGCGGACATTATATGATAGAAAATATTATTGAAGACGGATTGAATGATTTTTTCTTCACTCATCTCTGTAAATACCGGGAAGCCTGGTCCCTGCCCATACACTTTGCCGGTAGTATTGCATTTGGTTTTAAGGATGTTCTGCAGCAACTTTGCAACAGTTACGAATTTGAACTCGGTCGTGTTATGAAAAATCCAATGGAAGGATTGATTGAATACCACCGGTAAAACCCGTGAATTATGGCATTTCAGAAAATTACAGAGCAGTCAAGCAACTACCGGCATTTGGAAAAAATGACCGTGGGCGAGCTGCTGACGAATATAAATAAGGAAGATCAGCTGGTCCCCGCGGCCGTTGAGCGGGCAATACCGCAAATAGAAAAACTGGCGGAAGTGGCTTCGGATAAAATGCTGATGGGGGGACGGATGTTTTATATCGGGGCCGGCACCAGCGGACGATTGGGTATTGTGGACGCGAGTGAGTGTCCGCCCACATATGGAGTTCCCTACGGCCTGGTAATTGGTATTATTGCCGGCGGGGAGAAAGCCATTACTTCCGCGGTGGAATTTGCGGAAGACGACCGCGAACAAGGCTGGAAAGATCTTTTGGAATATAATATAACAGATAAGGATGTGGTGATTGGGATTGCTGCCAGTGGTACCACACCCTATGTAATCGGCGCATTGGATGAATGCAGGAAACGGGGAATCGTTACCGGGAGTATCTCCTGTAATCCTGATTCACCTGTTAGTGCGGCTGCGGATTTTCCTATCGAAGTGGTGGTGGGACCT
>CAUJFR010000024.1 GCA_963169885.1 Bacteroidota bacterium | reverse complement strand
TAAAAGATCCGCTAACTGAGTTTCATGAATGGCATCCAGGAACTCAACAAAACTCAGGGGGAATAAATCAAGGAATTCAACTTTACCAACGGGGAATGATCCTGAACGATTAAGTGTAATTCCCAACAAAGAGCCTGCAGCAATTATATGATACTCCGGCGCGTTTTCCTGTAAGTACTTCAATGAAGTCAGGGCACCGGGCGCTTCCTGTATTTCATCAATGATGATTAATGTGTGATTCGGGTCAATGGGTTTTCCGGCTATAATTTGTAATCCGCGGATGATCCTTGTTGTATCAAAATCACCCGTAAACATGTTTCGTACTGCCGGATCTGCTTCACAGTTGACATATACCACGTCTTTGTAGTCCAGTCTTCCAAATTCTTTCATCAGCCAGGTTTTACCAACCTGCCTCGCTCCCCGGATAATCATGGGCTTACGATCATTAGACTGTTTCCATTTTTTAAGTTGCTGTATTTCAATTCTTTGCATTTTTCATTTCATTTATACGTACGAATTTATGCTAAATATCACATTTTTAAGCACGAGTTCTTGAATAATATCACATTTTTAAGCACGAAAAAACCGGCAATATGTTACCAATACTGCCGGTTCTATGGAGTTTGTAGTCTAAGTCGCCTATTTCACCCAATTCACTTTCGCCATCTTCACTTCCTTCGAATTAGTGCCAATCATAATCTGAAAGTCCCCGGCCTCCCAGTCAAATTTCAGGTCATAATTGTAAAACTTCAGGTCTTCGGGCGTAATGGTAAAGGTTACCGCTTTAGACTCCCCGGGCTTCAGACTGATTTTCTGGAAACCTTTCAGTTCTTTTACCGGACGGGTAACACTACCCACCACATCACGGATATAGAGTTGTACCACTTCCTTACCCTCATATTTCCCATTATTCGTAACAGTAACCGTAGCTGTCAGTTTCTGATTGCCTTTCAGTGAAGTACTGCTGAGACTGATATCACTATACGCAAAACTGGTATAGCTTAATCCGTATCCAAAGGGATAAACGGGATCATTGCTTACATCGAGGTAGTTGGAACGGAACTTGGAAAACCATTTACCTTCTTCGAGCGGACGGCCGGTATTCTTGTGGGCATAGAAGATCGGCACCTGTCCTACATTCTGCGGGAACGTAGTGGTCAGTTTACCGGAAGGATTTACATCCCCGAATAATACATCGGCAATCGCATAACCGGCTTCACTGCCACCAAACCATACATTCAGGATAGCGGGTACTTTCTCACTTTCCTCTTTTATAGCGAGCGGACGACCGGTGAATAAGACCAGCACCACCGGTTTGCCGGTTTTTAATAAGGCATTTAATAAATCCTTTTGCGCCTGCGGAATTTCAATATTGCTGCGACTGCTGCTCTCGCCGCTCATCTCGGCACTTTCACCCAATGCGGCTACCACCACATCGGCCTGGTTGGCGGCCTCTACGGCTTCTTTAATGATCACATCTGTGGGACGATTATCGCGGCCCAGTGCTTTGCCAAACATCCCGGCTCTCTCTTCATAAGCCGCATCGTAATCCAGGTTGGATCCTTTTGCATAAATAATTTTCACTTTATCACCCAGCACCTGCTGCATACCGGATAATACAGATGTAGCTTTCTGGAAATTAGCGGCCACACTCCAGGTGCCCGGCATATTTTCTTTGTTATCAGCCAGCGGACCAATCAATGCCACTGTACCACTTTTTTTCAAGGGCAGGATATTACCCTGGTTTTTCAGCAATACAAAACTCTGTGCCGCTGTGTTCCGGGCAATGGCACGATGTTCAACTGTAAACACTTCGTTCTTTGCGCGGTTCTCGTCACAATACTTATAGGGATCCTGGAAAAGACCCAGCTTGTATTTCGCTTCAAGAATCCGGCGACAGGCCAGGTCGATCTGAGCCTGAGTTACTTTTCCTTCTTTGAGTGATTGCTGAATAGTAGTCAGTAATCCTTCACCCACCATATCCATATCAATGCCGGCCATCAGGGCCCGGGCTGAAACTGTTTTCAGATCGCCAATGCCATGATCCACCATTTCATTGATACCGGTATAATCGGTTACCACGAAACCTTTAAAACCCCATTGCTTACGAAGCACATCGGTCATCAGCCATTTATTGGCCGTGGCAGGCACTCCTTCCACTTCATTAAACGAGGCCATGAAGCTTCCGGCACCGGCATCTGCAGCGGCTTTATACGGCGGTAAATAATCATTGAACATACGCTGACGGCTCATGTCCGTCGTATTATAATCACGACCGGCTTCAGCGGCACCATAGAGTGCATAGTGTTTTACACAGGACATAATGGTATTATTCTTCGTCAGGTCATTACCCTGGTAACCACGTACCATGGCTTTGGCAATCTGCGAACCCAGGAAAGGATCTTCCCCGTTTCCTTCCGCAATACGTCCCCAGCGGGCATCACGGCAGATATCGACCATCGGCGAAAAAGTCCAGTTGATTCCGTCCGCACTGGCTTCCACCGCGGCAATACGGGCACTGTTTTCAACCAACTGCATATCCCAGGTACAGCTAAGTCCCAGGGGAATTGGAAACACGGTTTCATAACCATGGATTACATCCATACCAAATATCATTGGGATCTTCAGTCTGCTTTGTTCCACGGCCACTTTCTGTACTTCCCGGATCTTAGCAACCGATTTAATATTAAACAGACCGCCCACTTTGCCTTCACGGATTTTTTTACCGATATCCGAACTCTGCGCCTGTCCGGTTACAATATCCCCGCTGCCCGGGAGGTTGAGTTGTCCGAGTTTTTCTTCTAAGGTCATTTTTTTCATGAGCGCATCAATGAAGGTTTTCATTTTTGCGTCGTTTGCTTGTTGAGCCCCTGCCTGAATGCTGAACATTCCAAAAACAAGTGCGGCAACCGTCAGAATCCTTTTCATGTGTTGATATTTATAATTGTCAAATTTAGAAACTTATTTCATTGTCGTTGATGCGGAAGCCTGCAGATTACCTGATCAGAAACCGCTCCAATACTTCTTTCCAGATCGCATATCCATCAGCATTCATGTGCAGCCGGTCCTTGAGAAAAATATGCTCCATCGGACTTCCATCAGCATGCACCATTTTTGAATATACATCGGCATAGGCTGCCATTTTATCTTTTTTCAGGAAAGCAGCAATCAGTTTATTGGCTTCCTGGTATTTTGGGAGCAGGAGTACCCGGCTCGGACTGGGTTTCATCGATACATAGAGAAAGGGTACTTTCGGATACCTGGCCCGCATCAGGGTATAAAAAGTGGTAAAGCGTTCCATTACCATAGGTACGGTGACGGTATCACTGGCTGCAAAATCATTCTCTCCGCAATACAATACAATCTGCTTTGGCTGATAGGGGAAGACCACCTCATACCGGTAACGGATCATATCCAGCAGGGTGGATCCGCCAAATGCCCGGTTCAGTATCTTATGAAATGGAAAATAGACCTGCGCATCCTTCCACATGGTAAACGAGGAGCTCCCGATAAAGAGAATCTGTCCGGGTGCCGGAAATGAAAGACTGTCCTTCTGTTTAAGCACCTGCACTTCTTTCCAGAAAGGGAGATTTCCCTGTGACGTTGCCGTCTGGTTCAGTACAAATAACAATAAAACAACTACAACTGATTTTTTCATATTAATCCACTTTTATGACTTTAGTCCGTTCACTGGTGCCGTTTTCGTTAACCGACTCAATGCAATAATAATAAGGTTTCTGCGCATCCATGGCCTTCATCCAGTATTCATTATTGGAATGCACCATAATGCTGGTGTATAATTTATCCGGATGGGTGCCATAGTAAATATTATAGGCAAAGGCATTATCCACCGGACGCCATTTAATAAAGGCACTGCGTTTATCTTTCTCGGTCCTTAATACGATAAAACCCTGAACGGGTTCCGGCTTTGCGCCGTTTCCATTCCCAAACACACGCAAACCGCTGATCGCGAATTTACCCGTTGGCATATGAATATTCTCCAGCCGGATATAACGGGCCTGTACCGGTTTTGGCAGTTCTACATATTCATGCGGTATATCCGTTTTATTCTGACTTTTATCCACCAGGATGGACCATTTCTTTCCATCGACCGATGACCAGAGTTTATACTGGTGATACTGGTCATTGTATTTACCCAGGCGGGTTGCCTCCACATCCTGATCGGCGTAATTGATCTGTACCGCATTTACAGTGGATACATTCCCAAGATCAGTCTGAATCCATTCGCCTTTCTCCCCGCTTTTCGCACTCCAGTAGGTCTTGGTGAGTTCATCCACTGCATTATTCGGTACATAACTGCCAAGAGTAGAAGACACCTGAACGGGTTTATTATAATTCAGCAACATCCAGCCAGTGAAATACGGTGACTTGCCGTCTTTTCCGTATACCGAGCCATCGATTCCCGGGGCCGGAATAAAATGCGGATAGTCTCCAAATGTGGTGTTGCAAAACATCTGATCTTCTTTATCAAATCCGGTGGGCCAGATACCAATCCGGCGTTCAAAGGTATTCTTTACAGATACCACCGTGGTGGACACATGCCAGTATTGATTGTATTTATCAATAAAAGTGGTGCCATGCCCCGCACCCCGTACATAACCACCGAGCTTGATACTCAACGGATCGCTTTGTGCCTCAAATGAGCCAAGCGGATGATTGCCCACCAGTAAGCCATCGGCATAACCACTAAATTCCGTACCGGGGGCCCCATACTGTAAATAGTATTTCCCTTTATACTTTGTCATATGAGACCCTTCAATAAAGGGATCCAGAAAAGTATTGTCCATGTGCTCACCAAACCGTTGCCAGCCAAAGCGCCAGGGTTCCAGCAGGTACATTTCTTTGCGGGTACCAATCGGCTGGAGCGTTTTCCGGTTCAGTTCAATGCCATACATGGGAAATTTATTACTGCTCCCGTTATACATATAGAACTTTCCGTCATCATCGGTAAAAAAAGACGGATCCCATCCGCCAATATCAAAGGAGTCCACCAATGGTTTCCAGTCATTGGCCTTGGGATTGGTGCTCATCCACATGGTGAACTTACTCGTATAGGTGGAACCAAACACAATCATCGTATCCCCGATAATCCCCACGCCCGGTGCACAGAGTTCATCATAGCCTTCATTCCAGGGCCGCAGAAATTTTTTTGAAATAAATTTCCAGTTCAGCATATCCGGACTCCACCAGTAACCCCATTGATTCGTACTGAAAAGATAATAATCCCCTTTATACAACACAATCACCGGATCGGCCGTAGCCCGATGCCTGCCCCATTCACTGAAATTGGGAATCGGCGTATAGCCGTAATCAATATTGACCGGATTGCAGTAAGTCTTCTGCTGACCGTGGGAAAGTAAAAAGTAAAAAGTAAAAAGTAAAAACAACCCTATAGTCCGGAAATACTTTAGCATATCAATCATTTTAAATTATTAATAGAGTCTCCCCTTTTATCCTCCGAAGCTTTAGCGTAGGAGGACTCATTATTCATTATTCACCACTCCCAACTCCTGACTCCCGACTCACCACTCCCCCTTCCTCATCTGCTCCACCGCATACCCCACCGCCCTCGCTGTAAAGGCCATATACAATATCGACGGACTCTGGCTGCCGGTACTGGTCATACAGGCACCATCGGTGACAAATACATTTTTGCAATGATGCAACTGGTTCCATTCATTCAGTAAAGAGGTCTTTGGATCTTTTCCCATGCGTACGCCACCCATTTCATGGATATCCAGGCCGGGTGCCTGTCCGCTGTCATTTGTATTGATATTCTTTACACCGGCGGCTTCCAGCATAGCCTGACCCTGTTCGAGGAAATCCTTTACCATCTTATCATCATTGTCATCGTAACCAACCGACGTAATCAGTAAGGGCATTCCCCATTGATCTTTCTGATCCTTACTTAACCGGACATGATTGCTTTCCTTGGCAATGGTTTCGCCCTGCATATACATATACACACCCCAGGTACCGGGTTCACTGATCGCTTCTTTGAAATCAGCCCCCAGTAATGGTTTTACGTGCTTATCACTTAGCTTCTCCCGGTAACCCCCGGAATAGATCACATACCCGCCATAAAAATCAGTATCCCGTTTTTCAACATTCCTGAAATTGGCGACAATACACTCGGCTGGTTTGGATACCTTGTAATATTTATCCTCCATACCGTCCAGATCTCCGTTCATGCTGCCGCGGTAATTATGGAAACAGATATATTTTCCCAGCAACCCGCTGTCATTCCCTAATCCATTGGGGAAACGGGAAGAAGTGGAGTTCAGTAAAATGAGATTGGAATTCAGCGCCGAGGCATTGCAGAAAATGATTTTTGCAAAAAACTCAGTGGCCTTCATCGTATTCGCATCGATCACTCTTACACCAATAGCTTTTTGTTTGTGCTCATCATAAATGATGGAATGTACCACTGAATGCGGGCGTATGGTGAGGTTACCCGTTTTTGCCGCCCAGGGAAGTGTGGATGAATTCGAACTGAAATAACCACCCAACGGACAACCGCGCATACAAAGATTCCGGTTCTGGCATTGGGCCCGTCCCTGGTCCAGGTGTATTTGTTTGGGATCCGTAATATGTGCCCAGCGGCCCGATACATAGTGCCGGTTGAATTTTTCTTTCAGTACCTGCTGCAGGTGTTTCTCTGCCGCATTCAGTTCATAGGCCGTCAGAAATTCTCCATCCGGCATGGAGGGAATACCGTCATAGCTGCCACAAACCCCGATGAACTTTTCTACATGACTGTACCAGTCTTTTATTTCTTCATATCCGATCGGGAAAGATTGCCCGTATCCATCCCGTTCAGGCCCTGTAAAATCGGTAGCACTCCAGCGGGCACAGGCCCGGCCCCAGGTGAGTGATTTGCCGCCTACCTGGTAACCCCGTACCCAGTCAAATGGTTTTTCCTGTATATAAGGATGATCCGCATCTTTCACAAAGAAGTGCTGCGTGTCTTCTCCATAACCGGCAGCCCGGCTGATCAGCGGATTCTGTTCACGTGTTTCGCGGGTGATGGATCCCCGGTGAGGCAATTCCCAACGGGATAAATGAGCGGTGGGATAGTCTTTGATATGATCAACAGGTCTTCCCCTTTCAAGCACCAGTGTTTTCAATCCTTTTTCACAAAGCTCCTTAGCCGCCCAGCCACCACTGATACCACTGCCAATGACAATCGCATCGTAGCTGTTATCAGCCTTGCCCTTTGTATTGATATGTACCGATGTGCTGTCCGACATGATCAGTACCGCTTTTTTTGGTGTTTAAAAAATATTCCATCCAGACTTATTGCACCGGGGCCGGTAAAGAGAAATACCAGGCTTAATAAGATAAACAGAAACGGATGTTGATCGCCTTCCAGGATTTTTCCTTTATCCCCCAGCAGAAAGATAATGCCGGTAAAGGCAGCAATAGCACCAAGTGCTGCTACCCGTGTCAGAAAACCCAGTACAAAACCAATCCCGGCCAGCAATTCCGCAATCTTACCGGCATAAGCCCAGGCAGCAGGATTTGCATACTGACGATCCGAAAACCAGCTGGTATACATCGTCATTTTGGTGGCATCAAAACATTCCCAGCCATGAAAAACCAGGAGTGCACCAGTGACAATCCTGATGAGCGCAATGCCCCAGGATTCACCTAATGGAGTTGCTGTAAAAAAACGATGCATTATGATTCATTTAAGGTGAATGAAAAACGTTCCCCGCCTCTTAATACCCGGTAGCCTTGTCCTGCTTTTTCTGCTTCTTCCACAAAATCCTGCACATTGGCTGTATTGAAAGAAAACATATCGTAATGACAAGGAATAACCGTCTTTACCCCTAAAATCTTTGCCAGTTTCACCGCTTCAATATGATCCAGGTTACCGGCTACTTTCCGTTCAGGCTTATTCCCGTTAATTGGCAACAAGGCCAGGTCAATCGAAAAAGGACGGAGTAATTCAGGTAATTCATCAAACCAAAGGGTATCCCCGCTGTGATAGATACTGCAATTACCGAACCGGATCACATAGCCCATATAGCGGCAATGGCCTTCTTCGTCGCGGTCAATCTCATTATGTTTGGCCGGCAGCCCATGAAAACTGAATTCTCCCAGCTGTACAGACATTCCATCGTTCAATCCTACCGGAAAATCCGGAGCGCATTTTATTCTGTCCGCCACAAATGCCCGGTTGGCTTCCGGAATAATAAACTGTAAACCGGGATTATTTGCAAGAATGGGTTTCAATGTTTCTGCATCCAGGTGATCGGTATGATTATGACTGGAACTGACCACATCAATATGTTTTAACAGGTCCGGCCGGATAACCCGCTCACTGATCCGGGTATGAGGTTTCTCCGTCTGTTCATATTTTTTGGTCAGACTATCCGAAAGATAAGGATCAAGTAATACCCGTTTTCCCTTCCATTGAAGTAAAAAACCACTTTGTCCCAGCCACCAGATATGTGTCTGTGCGTCATCCGGCAACAGACGATCCATCTCTGCTACCAGTGCTTCATCTTTTAATATGGCATTGATCAGTTCCATTTACTTATCCAGCTTTGAAGCGGCTTCTTTATCGATCATCAGCACCGCATGCCGGTGTTTTTGAATATAACTGGCCGGAACTTCATTCGTTACAGGCCCGTCGCAGGCTTTATGAATGATCTCCGATTTGCTTATACCATTGGCCAGCAGCAAAAGCGTTCTGGCATTCATCACCTGGGCCATACCAAGGGTGATCCCTTTGGCAATGGCCGTAGGTTCATTAAAATACAATTGGCCTGAAGCCAGTGTGCTGCCGTGCAGTTCCTGCTCATGCGCGCGGAGTTCCATATCCACACCGGGCTCATTAAATCCGATATGTCCATTAAGACCAATACCCACGAGCATACAATCAATCCCTCCGGCATAGTCTATTTCCCCATTCATGATCCGGCATTCCATGTCAATATCCTTTGTCAGGCCGTCAAACAGGTGTACCTGTGATTCCTGAATACCCAACGGATGAAATACCTGTTCATACAGCAGGTAATGACAACTGCCTTTTTTCTCCGGCGGCACACCCAGCCATTCATCCAGGCCAAAACAAAACCAACGGCTGAAATCGGTTCCACGTTCTTTCGCTTTTGCGGACAGTGCCCGGTAGGTTCCCACAGGGGAATTACCGGTGGCAAAACAAAGTACCGCCTCCGGT
>CAUJFR010000023.1 GCA_963169885.1 Bacteroidota bacterium | reverse complement strand
CTCCACCTGGCTGGCCGTAGTGAATTCAGTTTTAAAGGCATTTAATACTTTTTCATTTACATTTTCATCAGCGGCATTTACGGCCAGGGAGCTTATCAGTACCACAAGGGCCAACAGCGTCTTTTTCATTTTAGAAGGTTTGAAAGGTTTAAGAGGTTTAAAAGGTTTAAGAGGTTCAAAAGTTTCAAGAGGTTATTTTGTTAATAGGTGTATTGGCTGTTTACTAATGACTAACGACTATTTCTGTATCTGTGTGACGGTTCAAAGATAGATTTGGTTACACCCGTTCACAAGCCAATTATGATTAACGGGGCCCCTTGTTAATAGCTGTTAACAGCTGCTAAATTCCATTAACCGCTCAGCATTTTTAACTACCGGTTATCCAGAAGGAAGAAGGAATCCGGAGAAAAAATTTGGACAAAAGAAAAAGTATTTAGATATTTGTCTAAATATATAATTAGCCCTGATGAATGCTGTATTTAAAGCCCTGAATGATCCGACCCGCCGGGAAATACTGGCGTTGCTGCAGCAACGGGATATGACAGCCGGGGAAATTGTGGATCATTTCACGATTTCCGGTCCGAGTATCTCCCATCACCTGGATCTCCTGAAACAGGCCGGGCTGGTGAGTGCGGAAAAAGAGGGACAGTATATATATTATTCCCTGAACACCACGGTAGTGGATGAGATTATGAAATGGTTTTTACAATTCAAGACAAAAAAGAAATAAGATGAATAAACTGATCAACTGGCTTGTTTTCCTGGTCATCCTGGTTCCCGGGATTTACCTGGCGCTTACCTGGAATCAATTGCCTGCAAAAATTCCCATGCATTTTGACATCAACGGGAATGCCGACCGCTTTGGTAATAAACAGGAATTACTGACTATTGTACTTATTTTACCGGCATTCAGCTTGTTTATCTTTTTCCTGCTGGCCAATATTTACCGGATTGATCCCAAAAAATATGCAGAGGAAAACAGGGTCCGGTTGAAACGGATTGCCTTTGCCGTTGTGATATTCATGGTTGCCCTTACCTGCCTGATCATTTACAGTGCTTCCTCCGGTGGTTCAAAATTTGATGTTAGCCTGGTGCTGGCAGCGGTTGGCTTATTTTTCGCCATCATCGGGAATTACCTGCCTAACCTGAAACCAAACTACTTTGCCGGTATGCGCCTGCCCTGGACACTTGAAAACCCGGAAAACTGGAGGAAAACCCACGCACTTGCCGGAAAACTATGGTTTGGAGGTGGCCTGTTCCTGGCCATTACCTGCCTTTTTTTACCAGCCAAAGCCGCCATGATCCTCTTCTTCGCTGTCATGATACTATTGGTCTTCATTCCGACTGTTTTTTCCTATCGTTATTATATTCAGCAAAAAAGAAGTGGTCCGGTGCAGTAAATTTGTGCCTTATCAATACAAAGACTTATCAATTACCTCGCCCACGCATATCTTTCTTTCAACCATCCCGGTGTACTGGTGGGCAATATGATCAGCGATTATGTAAAAGGCCGGAAAAAACTGGATTACCAGACAGAAATCCAATGGGGCATACAGCTTCACCGGACGATTGACCAGTTTACCGACACACATGAAGCCACCCGTGAAGCCAAGCAGGTCTTTCGTCCGGCTTACCGCCTTTACAGTGGCGCCGTAGTGGATGTGATTTATGATCATTTCCTGGCCGCCGATGAAGCTGAGTTTACAGCAGACTCGCTGGATCTGTTTGCCCAGGGAGTATACCAGGTACTTCATCAGCACCAGACTCATTTACCGGAACGCTTCGCCGGCATGCTTCCTTATATGAAAGAGCAAAACTGGCTTTTCCATTACCGGAGTCGGTGGGGAGCCGGAAAAAGTCTGGGCGGACTGGTGAGACGCGCCCAACACCTCACCGAAAGCGAGACGGCATTCCGTCTTTTTGAAGCCCATTACCAACTATTGGCCGGCTGTTATCGTCATTTCTGGAATGAGGTCAAACCATTTGCTGCTCAAACTTTTACAGAACTGACCCACCAGAAAATTTAACCGGATAAATGGTAACATCCGGATAGTTAATTCGTTTTACATTTGTTATTCCCGCAACCCGTTGCGGCCTTTAAAAAATAGTCCATGAAAAAAGCACTCGCCCTTCTGTTCGTATTCCAGGTGATTTTTATGTCCCTGATGGCCCAGACCCTTCCTCCGGTCGATAAATCGCCTATGGACATGAGTTATTATCCGGCTAATTACCCGGTATTAAAGATCCAGGATAAAGCGACCGAACCCCTGGCTGCAAGGGTGGTTTACAGCCGGCCCCAGAAAGCAGGCAGGACCATTTATGGCGGATTGGTCAAATACGGGGAAATCTGGCGATTAGGCGCAAACGAAGCCACTGAAATTGAATTCTTCAAACCCGTGAAAATTGACGGAAAAAAAGTAGCCAAGGGCCGTTATACTTTATATGCTATTGCATACGAATCCAGCTGGACTTTTATTCTGAACAAGGACACAGACACCTGGGGTGCTTTTAAATATGATCAGAAGAAAGATGTATTGCGTGTGTCTGTTCCCGTCGAAAAAACAACAGAACCCGTGGAGTCCATGTCCATGGGATTTGAAAAAACCAATACGGGATTTAAACTGGTGATCGCCTGGGATACGGTTAAAGCCGGTTTGCCAATAAGTTTATAAATTGCTGTCTTATGAGATTAACCGCTGCTGTTTTATTTTTCACTTTTACCCTTTTCTCCTGTTCCGATGGAAAATTAGAGGAAACGAAGGATCCGGTATCTTCAGTCAGCAAAGACAGTGCTCCGGCTAACCGTTCTGAACGTCCGGCAGCCAATCCGTATAATGGAGTGGATGTTTCACCGATGGATATGGTGTATTATCCGGTGGATTACCCGAAATTAAAAATGGCCCATACCCTGACCACCCCTCCCCTTGCCCGGGTGATTTACAGCAGACCCCATTTGCAGGGCCGTCATATTTTCCATGAAGTGCTGAAATACGACGAAGCCTGGCGCCTCGGAGCCAATGAGGCCACAGAGCTGACTTTATTCAAAGACGCGATGGTTCAGGACAAAAAAATAAAAGCCGGACGATATTCACTTTATTGCATTCCGCATACAGATACCTGGACGATCGCCATCAACAGTAATATTGATACCTGGGGATTGGAACCGGATACGGCCAGGGATGTGGCCCGGTTTATTGTACCGGTGGTCAAAACCCGGAACTCCCTCGAATATTTTACGATGATTTTTGAAAAGAAAGATCCGGAAGCCCTCCTGCTCATGGCCTGGGATGATGTGGAAGTCCGGTTGCCTTTTCGTTTCTGACTCCTTTAAAAGGCTATTCGCTGCAAGTGCTGGCTTTTCGTCATCTTTGCTGTTCATTTACTATAATAATATTTACTATGAAGTCTGCCACAAAATATATCCATGCCGGTTCGCATCCTGATCCTTCCACCGGCGCCATCATGACCCCGGTATACATGACCTCCACGTATGTACAGGAAGCCCCCGGGGTGAATAAAGGTTATGAATATGCCCGCAGTCAGAATCCGACCCGTACGGCACTCGAGGAAGCACTCGCCGTAATTGAAAATGGAAAATACGGTCTCGCTTTCAGCAGCGGGGTGGCCGCCACGGATGCCGTGATTAAATTGCTGAATCCCGGCGATGAAGTGATCTGCGCGAACGATATGTACGGGGGCACTTACCGCCTGTTCACCAAAGTGTTTGAACGCTTTGGAATTGTATTCCGCTATGTGGACACCACCGTTGCGGCCAATGTGGAAGCGGCCATCACCGCCAATACCAAAATGGTATGGCTGGAAACGCCCACCAATCCACTGATGAATATCACGGATATCGCAGCCGTGGCAGCGATTACCAAAGCCAAAAAACTGATTCTTGTTGTTGATAATACATTTGCTTCACCCGCTTTACAGAATCCGCTGGACCTGGGTGCCGATATCGTGATGCACTCGGCTACTAAATATCTCGGTGGTCACAGCGATGTGATCCAGGGAGCCCTGGTCATGAATGACACGGAACTGCGGGATAAATTATATTTCATCCAGAAAAGTTGCGGAGCTGTACCCGGTCCGATGGATTGTTTCCTCGTATTGAGAGGTATCAAAACACTTGGCATCCGGATGAAAGCCCATTGTGAGAACGGGAAGATCATTGCCAACTGGTTACGCGCCAATCCAAAAGTGTCGAAAGTATACTGGCCCGGGTTTGAAGACCATGCCGGTTATGCGGTAGCCCGTGAGCAAATGAAGGATTTTGGCGGTATGATCTCATTTGAATTAAAGAACGACAGCGTGGAAGAAGCGAAGCGGGTCTTATCCTCCACGCATTTGTTTGCCCTGGCCGAAAGTCTCGGTGGCGTGGAATCCCTGATCAATCATCCGGCCAGTATGACCCATGCATCTATCCCGCGTGAAGAAAGAATTAAAAACGGGTTGTCCGATTCACTGATCCGCCTGAGTGTGGGGATTGAAGATGCCGATGACCTGGTGAATGACTTGTCGAAAGCGATCGGATAATATGAAGAAAAATAAGCTGATTGAATTTTTAAATGAAAAAGTAAGGCTGTACAACCAGCCTTCTTTTATTTCCGAGGATCCCATCTCGGTACCGCATCGTTTTACCAAAAAACAGGATATCGAAATAGCCGGATTCTT
>CAUJFR010000022.1 GCA_963169885.1 Bacteroidota bacterium | reverse complement strand
CCCCGGGCTGAGTTTCCCTTGAATCAATCACAATATTCAGGAGAGATCCTCGTAGCCGGAAAAAATTTCGGTTGCGGCTCCTCCCGTGAACATGCCGCCTGGTCGATCCTGGATTACGGATTCCGTGTGGTGGTATCCAGCTTCTTCGCCGACATTTTCAAGAACAATGCCGTGACTAATGGCGTACTGCCGGTACAGGTAAGTGATGTGTTCCTGGAGAAAGTATTTGCTCAAGGTCCGGAAACAGCACTGCTGGTGGATCTGGAAAAACAAACCATCACTATCCTTTCCACCGGCGACAGTGCTGCCTTTGACATCAACAGTTATAAAAAAACCTGTTTGCTGAACGGGTATGACGATATTGATTATTTACTGAGTATGAAACCTGCGATTGAAAAATTTGAAACCGAAAGAGGATAACAACTATGAAAAAGAAAATTGCCGTAATTGAAGGAGATGGAATTGGTCCGGAAGTAACCAAACAAGCCATCCGTGTACTGGATGCAATTGCCGCATCATTTAACCATGAATTTGAGTACAGCTATAACCTGATGGGAGCCGATGCCATCGACAAAACCGGCAATCCCCTGCCGGATGAAACCATTGAAACCTGTTTGAACAGTGATGCGATCCTGTTCGGTGCCATTGGCCATCCGAAATATGATAATGATCCTACGGCCAAAGTAAGACCGGAACAGGGATTATTGAAACTGCGCAAGTCATTACAGTTATACGCCAATATCCGTCCGGTTAGTACCTACTCTTCCCTCTTCCACCTGTCGCCGCTGAAAAGCAAACAGATCGAGGGGGTGGATTTTGTCATCTACCGTGAACTGACGGGTGGTATATATTTCGGTAAAAAAGAAACCGCCGCCGATGGCTCATCTGCTTTTGATGAATGCAGCTATACCCGCGAAGAAATCGAACGCATAGCCCATCTCGCTTTCCAGCATGCCATGACCCGGAAAAAGAAACTGACCCTGGTGGATAAAGCCAATGTATTGGAAACCTCACGGCTTTGGAGAAAAGTAGTACAGGAACTGGCCGCCCAGTATCCGGAAGTGGCGGTAGACTATATGTTTGTTGACAATGCTTCCATGCAGATCATTGTAAACCCCAAACAATTTGATGTGATCCTCACAGAAAACATGTTTGGCGATATCCTCAGTGATGAAGCCAGTGTAATCAGTGGTTCCCTCGGCTTGTTGCCTTCTGCCTCAATTGGTAAAACTTCTGCGTTGTTCGAACCTATTCACGGTTCCTACCCGCAGGCTGCCGGCAAAGACATCGCCAACCCGATCGGTTCAATCCTGTCGGCCGCCATGTTGCTGGATCACCTCGAAATGAAAGAGGAAGCCCAATTGGTGCGGGATGCGGTCAACTGGACATTGCTGAATTCATTTGTAACAAAAGATATTGACCCTGTTAACTTCTACTTCACCTCCACTATTGGTGAACTGATCAGTGATTTTGTAAGTGGTAAAATTTCGGGTTCGGTGAATACGGAAAATATTGAGTTGAGAAAATCAACCATTATATAACAGGCAATACAACGAACGGTGGTTCGTCCACTGTGAAATAATTATTGCTTGCTGAGTTCTTTTATTGAAACGGCGGGTGTATATTTACGAAAGCATACATCCTTTATGTTGAAGAATTTTATACATAGTCATCTTGCTCCTGTGGCCGCGATTATTATTGTGGTGGTGATTATTATTACTTCTTCAAACGGAGGTGGTGCCTGACAGTTAATTAAAAAAAACAAGATACAGCAACCCGCCTCCTGAAAGGCGGGTTTCTTTTTTTGGCCTCCCCAACCCCTCCAAAGGAGGGGCTTAAGAGTCTTAAAGAATAAATAATTATTTCGCTCAGGAAAAACCGAAATCGTAAAAACTAAAAAGTAAAATGGCTTCTTATTATAATGAACATACAGTACTCTGGCTCAACGGCGACTTTGTAAAAGCGTCCGAAGCAAAAATGGATTTCTACAGCCAGTCCTTTCATTACGGCTATTCCGTCTTTGAAGGTATCCGCTCCTATAAGACAGCCAGTGGCGATACAAAAATCTTCAAGGCAGAAGCACATTACGACCGGCTGGAACAATCCGCCATCGCACTCAACCTACCCTATCACTGGAAAACGGATGAGCTGATTGAGATCACTTACGAAGTGCTCAAACGGAACAACCTCCAGGATGCCTATATCCGTCCTGTAGTCTACGCCCCGGCTAACATGAGCTTTGTTGTAAATACCCAATCCTTTCTCGTGATTGAAGTATGGGAAATGCAGCCCTTCCTCGGTGACAAACTGCTGAGTGTTATGACCAGTTCATTTCAACGGCCTAACCCCAAAGGATTTAAGATCCATGCCAAAGCCGCCGGTCACTATGTCAACTCCATACTCGCCAGCCAGGAAGCCAAGGCCGCGGGATTTGATGAAGCGCTGCTGACGGATATGCATGGGAATGTGGCCGAAGGTCCGGGCGCCAATCTCTTCTATGAAAAAGACGGTAAGCTCTTCACCCCTGCCACCGGAAATATCTTACCCGGCATCACCCGTGCCACGGTTTTTGAAATCTGTGATACGTTGGGGATCGCCGTGGAAGAAAAAGTAATTACCCTGGCAGAACTGAAGCAGGCCGATGCGGTCTTTTATTGCGGAACTGCGGCAGAAGTCATCGGTTGGAAGAAACTGGACGACACAGAATTCCCCTTTCCCTGGGAAGAAAGTCTGAGCCGGATGATCCAGCTGGCCTATAAAAACAGGGTGATCGAAAAACAAACACAATTAGAGACAGAACCGGCATAAATACGGTTAGCTATAAGCGAAATAAAATAACATGAGCGAACTGAACAACTATTCGAAGACACTGACCCAGGACCCCACGCAACCTGCCGCACAGGCGATGTATTATGCAATCGGGTTCAAGGAAGAAGATTTCAATAAAGCCCAGGTAGGTATTGTGAGTATGGGCTGGGATGGCAACCCCTGCAATATGCACCTCAATGATCTCGCCACCACCGTACGCGATAGCGTGAATGCCACAGACGGATTACTTGGTTTGCGTTTTTACACCATCGGCGTGAGCGATGGTATCAGTATGGGCACAGACGGTATGCGTTACAGCCTCGTCAGCCGGGATGTAATTGCTGACAGTATTGAAACCAATGCCGGGGCACAATACTATGACGGATTGATTGCCATTCCGGGTTGTGATAAAAATATGCCCGGTGCCGTTATGGCCATGGGCCGGCTGAACCGCCCTTCGATTATGTTGTATGGTGGCACCATTGCCCACGGACATTATAAGGGAGAAAACCTGAATATTGTCAGCGCCTTCGAAGCACTCGGACAAAAAATCGCGGGCAACTTAAGTGAGGGCGATTTTAAAGGCATCGTACAGCACTCTTGTCCCGGAGCCGGTGCCTGCGGAGGGATGTATACGGCGAACACCATGGCCTCTGCCATAGAAGCCCTGGGGATGAGTTTACCTTTCTCTTCTTCCAATCCCGCCCTCAGTGAGGACAAACAAAAAGAATGTGCTGCCGCCGGTAAAGCCATTAAAGTATTACTGGAGAAAAATATTACCCCGAAAGATATCATGACCCGTAAAGCCTTTGAAAACGCGATTACGGTAGTGATGGTACTGGGCGGCAGTACCAATGCGGTATTGCACCTGATCGCGATGGCCCGGAGTGTGGACCTGGATTTAACACCGGATGATTTTCAGCAGATCAGTAACCGCATTCCTGTACTGGCCGATTTCAAACCTTCCGGCAAATACCTCATGGAGGATCTGCATAAACATGGCGGGGTTCCCGCGGTAATGAAATACCTATTGAAGAACGGCTTATTGCATAGCGATTGTTTGACAGTTACCGGTAAAACGGTTGCAGAAAATTTAGCAGGTGTCCCTGATCTTGATTTCAGTGCACAAGATATTGTTCGCCCCTTAGAAGCGCCCCTGAAAAAAACGGGGCACCTGCAAATTCTGTATGGCAATCTCGCCGAAAGAGGAAGTGTGGCCAAGATCAGTGGCAAAGAAGGTGAACGCTTTGAAGGCACTGCCCGCGTTTTCAACGGAGAAAAAGATTTGATTGAAGGTATTTCTTCCGGTAAAGTCAAAGCCGGAGATGTCGTGGTGATCCGTTATATCGGACCCAAAGGCGCGCCCGGTATGCCGGAAATGCTGAAACCCACAGGAGCAATCATTGGTGCAGGACTTGGAAAATCTGTGGCCTTGATTACCGATGGCCGATTCAGTGGTGGCACCCATGGTTTCGTGGTGGGACATATCACTCCAGAAGCATTTGATGGCGGACTGATCGGATTGGTAGAAGACAATGACCTCATCGAAATTGACGCGGTCAACAATCAACTGAACCTGAAAGTAAGTGAGGCCGTCATTGCTGAACGGAAAAAGAACTGGAAACAACCCGCCCTGAAAGCGACCAAAGGTATCCTGTATAAATATGCGAAAACAGTGAAACCGGCCGATAAGGGTTGTGTGACCGATGAGGACCTGTAAATACAAAGTACGAAGTACGAAGTTAGAAGTACGGAATACAAGTTCGAATTAAATGAGTTTATATATGCAAACATTTGCTCCTGAAAAAGAAACAACAAACAAACCTGCCGTGATTAGCAAATCCGGTTCACAGGCAGTGTTGGAAGCCTTTTTAGCGGAAGGTGTGGAGACCGTATTCGGTTACCCCGGCGGAGCCATCATGCCGATCTATGATGCCTTGTATGATTATAATGACCGGTTGAAACATATCCTGGTCCGACATGAACAAGGTGCAATCCACGCTGCCCAGGGATTTGCCCGGGTAAGCGGACGTACAGGCGTGGTCTTTGCCACCAGTGGCCCTGGTGCCACCAACCTGGTGACCGGACTTGCAGATGCCATGATCGACTCCACTCCACTGGTTTGTATTACCGGACAGGTTTTTGCGCATTTACTGGGTACGGATGCTTTCCAGGAAACCGATGTAATTAATATCACCACGCCCGTTACCAAATGGAATTATCAGGTAACGGATGCAACTGAGATACCGCATGTATTAGCCAAGGCTTTTTTTATCGCCAACAGTGGCCGCCCCGGT
>CAUJFR010000021.1 GCA_963169885.1 Bacteroidota bacterium | reverse complement strand
TTCAATATCAAGCTCGGCAAATCCGGCGGCATCTTCAAAGCCCTCAAAATGGCACGCATGGCCGAAGCGGCCGGACTGCACCTGCAGGTCGGCGCTATGATCGAGTCACGGTTAGCTATGACCGCATTTGCGCATTTTGCCCTCTCCTCCCCCAATATCGTCCATTTTGATTTTGATACGGCATTGATGCTGCGGGAAGATCCCGTAACTGGTGGAATTATTTACAAAGCCAATGGCGTGGTGGAAGTACCGGAAGCGATTGGCCTGGGTGCTACGGTGTCGGAAGAGTGGTTGGGGAGGTGGGAGAAGGTGGTGGCAAAATAAACCTTAGAAGAACAAATAAACAAAGTACTTTAACCTCTAAAAGGCTTTGCAGTCCTGTTTTACGGAATTCGGGAACAGTGGGGAACCGGCCGGCGACCTAAGCATTGCGTTGGATTGGAATACGTCAGATTTACTCTCCATCTGCGATTATTTTTATAAATGAACCGCTTATTTCATATAGCAGTCCTTTTAACAATTTTATTCATTGTTGAAACGTCCTGTGTTAACAAACATATTACCCGTGATGATACTATAAACAACTATGAAAAAAACAGTAAGCAAATCATGGAGCTTGCTGCATACTTTTTGAAATTGAAGCCAGATAGCAACGAAGTTTTCTTTAAGCCTTCAAAAAACAGGTATACCATTTCAATCGCCCAGCCATATTGGGCCATTAGCCCTGATAACCCGTATAACGCCGGGAAGGACATGCGAATGGATTCAGAACAGATGAGATCGTTTTTGAAAACGCTTGACTGGACAACAAATACCGTCATAACTTTAAAAAAGATGCTGAAAAAAACAAACTGTCTGTCAATAAGTACACAAGGCGATTACATTCAACTTGACTTTGCGGCAGGAGATATTTGTGCCTTTTCTTATCTTATTACCGAAAAGCCTTTTTCCGACAGTACTATTGAAAATGACAGTAAAAAAGGGGTCACCTTTTTAAGTAAGTATGCCAGGATTGGATCGGCTTGCGCTCTTTAAAAACAATCCATATTTTAACATTTCTGCATCAGAATAATTTCTAAGTTAGCTGACTTCATGAAGCTCGCATTTTTAATTCTGCTATTATTCGGTTTAAACGGTTCCGCACAAATAGCAGAAGATCTTAATAGCCAAACAAAGAAACATTTGCTGGCTGTCAAAGACGGCCTTACCACCCCACCGTACCAGCACTTTCTCACCCTCCTCAGCAAAAGAGATACGGCCAGCCTGATGCGTCGTATCCGGGAACTGGCCCCAATGAATATTGTCCTCATTGAAGGTTACCATTTCAAAACAGGGAAATACGGCATCTTTGAAGAGTATCACTTTACGCCTTTTGGCAATTCATGGGAGAGCAAGGCCTTTTTGAATAATCATCCTACCGATAAACTTTATAGCGCTGTTTATCTGGATAGCAGCCTGCTTGCATCACCGGCATTCCGGATTGACAGCCTGTATCCGCGTGTATATCAAATTGGGATGGGATGCGGGGTAACCCGTCAAATGCAGCGGGTAGCCCGTCGGTTACAAAAAAAAGCGAAAAAAGATGGGGTGGTCCAGGAATCCTATTGCCGTATTGAAACTATTTTCCTGACATCCGAAAACCGGATCATCACCCGGTTCTTAGTGCCCGTTGCCGGCAAAAGAAAAACGCTGATCAGGAGCGGCTTTGGGACTGCTAATGCGAAAGCCGGGCTGGAGTATTGGTTATTCCGAAGTAGTTATTTTACAGGTGATTGAAAGATCCGGGATATCACGTAATTTACAAGAACATTCGTCGATGCTGCAGTACGATCGAATTCAATAAAATAATTGGCAGCAAACTTATCCTCCTTTTGGATAGAGCGATCATGATGACCAGGGAAAGGCAGTCCAATATGATTATCCTTGATGGAATACTATTCACCATTTGCAGGTACAACACCAGTGAAACCACCCGGGTCAGTAAGCACTCTCCATCCCAAGAATCCGTATCCGGAAAAATTATTGAAATCATGGAACAATTGATTCAATTTGCTGAAAACTCTGATATGGATAGCACCAGTATAGAAAAAGAAATTGACAGTCTGTTAAAATGATATTTACATACTAAGACAAAGCCGTCCCAAAGAAGTCACAATACACCCCTACAGGGTGAATGGTCATTCGTTGCATACCGTGCTACCGACAATGCACTCCTACAGAGTGAGAGGGATATTGTTGATTCGCTTTTGACTTTATCGGTTCAGAAATAATCAGATTCTTCCCGACCTGTGTCTCCTTGCTCATACCACATTGCTCGTCGCTTTCTCCTTAGTGTCAGACCTTCCATCTTTGTGTTTGTTATGGTGTATAAGTCGGGTATTAATGCTTTAATCCATGTTAACCTGCCTGCCGGCAAAGGCAGGTCAGTGCCATCCGTGGCCTGCCTTTCTGTATTCTTCGTGTTTTTTAGTGTTATTTAGTGACAAAAAAAACCCGCGAAGCGGGAATTCCTTACCGCCCTTCTATCCTTTCCGGCTAAATTTATGTTGTACTTTAGTACAACTAATTCTAAATTTAAAGTATCAACAAAATCCTGACGGACTAATTCATGATCAACTGGGGTATTATTGGCTGTGGGGATGTAACCGAAGTAAAAAGCGGGCCGGCATTTAATAAAGTGCCGGGCTCCAGGCTCATTGCCGTGATGCGCCGGGATGCCGCCAAAGCAGCTGACTATGCGAAGCGGCACCAGGTGAACCGGTGGTATGCAGATGCGGATGCATTGATACGGGATCCCGGGGTGAATGCCATTTATATTGCCACACCACCCGATGCGCATGAAAAATATACATTGGCCGCCATTAATGCCGGCAAGCCTGTATACGTGGAGAAGCCCATGGCCCTGAATTATGCTGCGGCCAAAAACATGGCGAATGTGGCAGCAGCGGCCGGTATAAAATTAACAGTGGCCCATTACCGCCGGCAATGGCCCCTGTTCTTAAAACTAAAAGCATTACTTGCACAACAAGTGATTGGTGAAATCCGGTTCGTCCGTTTACAGTTTACCAGGCAGGCGCCTGCCACCGCTGAACTGACTGATACAAAAAATGCCTGGCGGGTCAATCCGGCTATCTCTGGTGGCGGACTCTTTCATGACCTTGCACCCCATCAACTCGATATCCTGTATTATTTATTGGGTGATGCGGATAAAATAGCCGGCATGTCCGGCAACCAGGGCGGTCACTATGCCGCCGATGATATTGTCACCGGTATAATCCGTTTTCAAAACGGAGTTCTCTTCAACGGCACCTGGTGTTTTACTGCGGCTGAAGCCAGTGATGATTGCGAGATCATCGGCAGTACCGGTACCCTCCGTTTCAGTTTTTTCAGCAAGCAGGAGATACGGCTGACCCGTGACGGGCATACCACTGCATTTACCTTTGACCCATTAGCACATGTACAACAACCCATGATCGCCGAAGTCGTCAACTATTTTTCCGGCAACGCTTCAAATCCCTGCTCCGGGGAAGAGGGAGCGCTGATCATGAACTGGATGGAACAGATGACCGGTAAATAAGGATCCCATCACCTGATTACGTCGCCGCTTGCTATCTTTACTAGATCATTTTTATTTCCTCATCCGAAAACGTTAGTACATGTCCGCTGAAAGCAATGAAAAGGAAGTCCTCCTCAAAATTGAACTTGATACATACTCCAATGCCATTGCGATGGACATGGGGCTACGGATCGTAGAACTGGCCAGGAGCCGTAAGCAGGCCGTTGCCGTGGAGATCAGCCGGCTGAATCAATCCGTTTTTCTCTATGTGGAAGATGGATTACCCGCTGATAAGCACAACTGGCTGCGCCGGAAAGCGAATGTGGCAAAGTATTTTGAAGAAAGTTCGCTGGCTGTCAGACATACACTGGAGAGAAGACAGATGAGCCTGGAGAACCCATTCGGGCTAAACGAAAATGATTATGTCGCTAAGGGCGGATCGATACCCGTCTTTGTAAAAAACGCCGGACTGATCGCCACGATCACCGTATCAGGACTGAGGGATTTTGAAGATCATGATATCATTATTGAAGCTTTGCAAGGAAAGTATCTTTGAATGCCGCGTTAAGGTTTTTGCCTGCGGCAAGAAGTTAGCCACGGATTGTTATTGCCTGCGGCAATAAAGGGTGGCCACAAATTGGCACGAAAGAACACGAAGAATACAAAAAGACAAGCCACGGATCACACGCCTGTCCCGCCTAATGCGGGAGATATACACGGATTGAACCCTAAATTCAAAAGAACAAGAATATTAAACCAAACCAACTTAGAACGGGCTGTTGACTACTAACTACCGACTACTAACTAGCGACTATTTATGCCTGCGGCAATATAGGGTGGCCACAAATTGGTACGAAAGAACACGAAGAATACAAAAAGACAAGCCACGGATCACACAGATCAACACGGATTATATTTGCCTGCGGCAAAAAAGGGTTCGTACGCCTGCCCCGCCTATTGTGGGGCAATCACACGAGTACACACGAAAAATACAAAGGCCCTCTAAAACTGCCTGTCCGGTAGGGAGGTCCCCAAAAGGGGACTTCGAAGATTCAAAACCAATAAACATTTCTTTCTTTTAGTCTTGCGTAATATTTCCCGCTAAGATTTATAAGACACTCCGTTTAAGGAAAAGTCTTTTTTGGCTTTGCGGGATACAAATACGCAAAGCGATGATAAAAAGTATTTGCAATCTATCGGAGTCTGAAGTCCCCCTTTGGGGGATTAGGGGGCCATCCGTGCTAATCCGTGCTATCCGTGGCCTGCCTTTCTGTATTCATTCATGATCCTTTGTGTTCTTTCGTGGCTAACATTTATTGCCGCAGGCAATCTCCTTCTTCATCTGTGCCATTCATGGCCATTATATACTGATCGGCTCATTCTCTTTCTTCCGTACCTTTACGGCTTCAAACGCTCCAACATGCTCCCCCAAAAACGTCACACTTCCCTGCAGCCCCTTTCCCGCGAACATCATCAGGCATTACTGCTTTGCTGGAAATTCAGGCAGGGATTCAGTAAAGGCGTGGAACCGGAACGAATGAAAAAGTATGCGGAATGGTTCTGGACCAGTTACCTGGCCCCGCATTTCAAAGCTGAAGAGAAAACCTTCTTTCCCATACTGGACAAGGAACACCCCGGCATCATCAAGGCACTGAAGCAACACAAACAACTGGAGGCTATGTTCCACAGCAGTGACAGCGATATCGCCTATACCCTTCGCCAGATCGCTTTTGAACTGGAACAGCATATCCGTTTTGAAGAACGGGAACTGTTCAACGATATCCAGGAATCCGCCAGCCCGGCACAACTGGAAGAATTGGCAAAACTGCATACTGAAGAAAAATTTGAAGAGAATATTGAAGATATGTTCTGGGTTGAAGAGGCTGAGGAAAAAAAGGAATTGAAATCAGCAGCAAAGAAAGAATTAGAAAACAGAGCGTTAAAATCAGGAAATACAACGGCAAATACCGGGAAAAGAGAACGAAAAGCGGTGAGACCGGAGAACCGGAAGAAGTAGTGCCCGTCCCCAATCAATGAAAGCGATGTTGATTAAAGTCAACAAAAAAAAATTCTGCAACAGTTACTTGTATCTATTCTTTTAATAGTTTTATGTAAAAATTAAACCCGGTGAATGTACAAACACCAACGGGTATTATTATTTACAATTAAACCATCCCATGCAATTCAGTAACCTGTCTGTTAAACGTTTTTTTAAACGGTGGGCACTCCCCTTGTTATCCACTTCCCTCCTGCTTTTTATACTGATCAAAGAAGGTTATGTCCAAATGCTTAAGGACCGTCTCCTTCATTCGGCCGGTATAGAAAATGAACAGGCCTACAATTATAATGACAATGAATACTATCAGGAGCAAACTGATTTTTATTCCCTATACAATTGCCAGAAAAACATTGTGATGCTTGGCAATTCACTGACGTTCCGGATTCACTGGTCAGAGTTGCTGGAAAGACAGGATGTGGCGAACCGGGGTATCGGTTCAGATATCACGGCAGGTTTTCTGCATCGGCTGCAGTCGATCGTAGCGGTAAATCCGAAAATCTGTTTTATTGAAGGCGGACTTAATGATGTATTTCATGGTATACCAGTCGACAGCAGTCTTACTAATCTCTCCCGGCTCGCAGACAGTCTGCAACGATATGGAATCAAAGTCTCGATCAGCACTGTCACGTACATTGCCCCGTTTCATAAAAAAGCCAGAAAATATAATCCGGTCATTAAAAAGCTGAACGAAGGAATTCTGGTACTGGTCCGTGAAAAAAACCTCTATCTCATAGACCTTAACCCCTCAATTGCCGAAAACGATCAGCTCAAGTCAGAATACGTATTGAAAGATGGTGTCCATCTTACCAGCAAAGCCTATCGGATCTGGAAATTACAGGTTGAAAATATTCTAAAAAAGGAAAACATCTGATTCCGGATGAATCGGCTTTATTTACTGTCCTTACCCGGATTGTAACGTTACCTGTACTCCCTTTTCCTGCAATACCCTTAGTAATTTATACTGCAAACTAACACTGAGATCAGCAATCTCGTACAGAAAGAAAGTACCGCCATTTGCCAGTTCTTACTTTCCTGATTTTTGCCGTTCAGCACCTTTAAAATCGCCTTGTGCAAAAGCAAGGTGATTTTTTTGCAGCAACCTGCATCTGATAAAACAGAGTATCTTTATGGGAAGAATAACAAGTACGAAGTACGTGGTACGACGTAAGAAGTACCAGATACGGGGTACGGCAACGATCTGTAAACTCCTAACCATAATCTACAATGAAACTTTCCCCTATCCCCCTCGAGCCAGACAGCAGCAACCCATTATACCAAAGCGAGAACTGCCAGGCGCTGATCAGCATCTATGATGACTATTATCCTAAAAACGGCTATGAGCCGCCCTGGACGGGTTACTTTATAATAAAGGATGAAGCGGTAGTTGGTTCCTGCGGTTTTACAAAAGCCCCGGTAGATGGTGTAGTCGAGATCGCTTACTGGACATTTCCTGAATTTGAAGGACAGGGTATCGGTAGTTTTGCCTGCGGGGAATTGGTCCGTATGGCCAATGAAACTGACCCTACTGTACGAATAACCGCCAAAACCGCTCCCGAAGAAAATCCATCAGTAACGATCCTGAAGAAACACCAGTTCCAGCAAGCCGGCGTGGTACAAGATGAAGAGATCGGGGAGGCGTGGCTGTGGGAGAGAGGCAGTCGTTAGTAAAGACAAAGTACGAGGTACGAGGTACGAGTGACGAGCTACGAGTGACGAGCTACGACCCTTCGATACGTCCCGCATGAATATTTTCGCAATCCCTGAAAAATAAATTTTGCGGGACTACTCAGGGTGACAAAGAGATTCGTAAAACGAGATGCTGTTCGTTACTTAAGATTCAAATTTCTAAGAAGGCCCTAACAGCTAACACCGATCAGCTAACAACTTTCTCTTAGTAGGGGCTGTTTCCTGACATCCGACACCTGACATCTGACAACCTTTCCCTTATGTTCCCAAAAAGAACCCAGCTCACTCTATTCGTTCCGGAAGCTTCCGCCATCGAAGCTATCCGACGGCAATATAATCCCGTTCAGCACTCCCTGATCGCGGCACATGTAACGCTTTGCAGGGAAGATGAACTGTTGGATATTGAAAAAGTATGGCAGAACCTGGAGCAATTGGATTTCCCGGCTATTACGATCCGGTTCGGGAAGCCAGAACGGTTTGATGAAGGTAAAGGGGTACTTCTACCTGCCCTGGAAGAGAATTCATCCTTTCAGGAGCTGCGAAAAGCGGTACTGAAGGGAATCATTGAGCAGCCCCGAAACCATCAACCACATATTACGCTGATGCATCCGCGGAATGCAACCTGTACGGATGAGATAATGGAGAATATCCGGAAAAGCGACCTGCCCTCAGAAATAGAATTTGGTCATATCAGCCTTATTGAGCAAATTGACGGTGGAAAATGGAGTATTATTCAGACTTTCCATCTAACCATCCCACCTGCAAATAGTTAATCTGATTTAAACTTCCTGAAAACAGTTAACCAAATATTAATCCTGCTGATTGTATGGGTCATTATTTCCTGTAAACAAACAGGAAATCGTAAACCAATAAATACCACCAGTACTTCAGCACAGGATAAACGCAAGGAAATTTATAGTGCGCTGAATGACAATGTCAGATACATTAGTGATAGCCTCTGGAAAAGAGACCCTGCATTGTTGGACCAATATATAAGGAAATATCTTCCGGATAGTTGCTGTGTAATCAGGTTCGAAAAAGCGAATCTAAACAACGATTATGAAGGCCCCGGCCTGCCCGGGGATATCAACGGAGACCTGCGACCAGATACTTTCTATGTTCTAAAGGAGTTTCATTTGTGCGCAGAAGGACAATCCTACCTTTTTGCCGATACCAGCCTTCCCCGGCTCACCACTACCTCCTTTTGCTGTCATCCCCGCAACCTGTTCCCAATCGGCGATATAGATGAAGATGGTATACAAGAAATTGGCTTATACTATTCCAGTTGTTCCAGTCATTATAAATCTCTCTATGCCTACACTTTGAAAAAAGGAGCCTGGAAGGAGGTGGGACATACTATTTTTGACACATACTATATGGACACAGAGAAGCCTTTTCAACATTTTTTCCGAAAGACCGGAAAAGGATGGTTTGAAATGCTGGAAACAACGGATTTACGGGAGGCAAATATCGGTAAACCAATCTGGCAAAAATTTACGATTGGCACAGCAAACACCAATCTCCAACCATAATCCCTTAGCAGGTTTTGGAAATTAAACATTGGAGCTTTTTGGTTCTTGTATCTTGTTTCTTGATTTTTCTTTGGTGTCTTGGTATCTTGGTATCTTGGCTTCCTGGTTCTTGCTTCGGCATCTTGGTATCTTGGCTTCTTGGTTCTTAGTATTAAAAATATCCCTTATTCAGGGGAGACATTCCATCAAAAAAATGCGGACTTTAGTCCCTAATCCCGGACTTCCGGCAAACTGTCTGAATATGAAAAAAAGCCTGCTCTCCCTGCTGTTCCTTTTTGTAATCAATGCATTCTCCCAGGCACAGTCCCCCACCGGTAAATACATCCTGGTAAAAGACAGTGATGGCAAGACACCCAGGGGCGGGGCGGAGATCTCAATGACTTTTACACCGGGCAAATTTTCACTGAAAGCGGCCATGCCCGGACAAACCGTGACCGATAACGGCACCTGGAAAATAACGGGCAGTACCATGACCATCACCTTTAAGGAAATGGAACAGGGCACAAAAACCGGCGCCTGGTCACTGGCCAATAGTACCCTCACCCTCCCCTTCATGATGTTGAGCAATGGGAAAGGCAGTTCTGTCTGGCAACAGGCAGGCACCGCCTTCACACCTACCGGTACGGTGAATGAAGTGATCATCCGGAACCGGGATGGCGTACAAAAAATCATGAAGCATAAAGCCAAGGTGGATAGCTGGGCGATGGGCGATGCAAAAAAATACAAAGGGGGGTTGGCTGAAGCCTATTATGTGATGGGCAATCTTTTCTTTTTCAAAAAACTGAGACCAGAAGCAATCTATGCTTTTGCTAAAGCGGCAGAACTGAAACCGACCAATGCGCTTTACCTGAATAATCTTTCGAGCCTCATCATGGATTATAATAAGTACAGCGATGCCGTGATCCTGCTGAAAGAAGTAACCCGTAATTTCCCTAACCTCTCTTCTTCGTGGGGTAACCTGGCCCTGGCCCAACTCAAAATGGGAAATTATCCGGCCGCTGATTCGGCGATCCGCATGGCCCGCAGACTGGATCCGGAAAACGGATTGTTCTGCTACACAGGTGGCAAGATCAAAGAAGGCAAGGGAGATAAGACCGGGGCGGCAAAGGATTTTGCTGAGGCCTGGGATAAGGGCTATGCCGGTGAAGGACGGGAAGGTGCAAAGAACGCCTCCGTAGCAAAAAAACCAGCACCACCAAAG
>CAUJFR010000020.1 GCA_963169885.1 Bacteroidota bacterium | reverse complement strand
TGGATTGGGCGATTTTATTCCATCCCCATCCCTTAAATTTAAAGATCAGATGTACGGGGAAGAAGCCATTGTGAGTTAATACGCAGCATTTATGTCAACATCACACAAACCTGCCAATTCATTACCGGAGAACAGCCCGATCCGTGTGCTGATGACCGGTGCCGGTGCTCCGGGAGCTGCAGGAATATTAAAGTGCCTGGCACAATATCCACGCATACAGGTGCTGACAGCTGATGCTAATCCTGCATCTGCAGGACATTACCTGAATAAACATTTTGTACAAATACCCAACGCCGGTGATACGGCATTTGCAGAAACCTTGCTGATGATCTGCCGGGAACATAATATCCATGTGGTCTTACCGCTGGTTACCCGGGAACTAATGCATTTTGCCAACCGGCTGAATGAATTTGAAATGGCAGGTACCCGCGTCATCGTTACACCTCCGGCTTCTCTTGAAATCGCGATCAATAAAAGTAAACTGTATGAATTTCTGCAATGGAGGGGTATTGAGGTGCCGGCATTCCGTATAGTGGAAACTGCGGAGCAATTCATCGGAGCCCTGGAAGAACTGGGTTATCCGGAAAATAATGTTTGTTTTAAGCCGTCGCTATCAAATGGCAGCCGGGGATTCCGCATAGTCAGTGAACAAATCGACGAAACAGATTTGTTGTTTAATCACAAACCCACACAAACCTGGATACGGAAAAATGAAGCGGTCCGTATCTTATCCGTTGCTCCCTTCCCGCAACTACTGGTCAGTGAGTACCTGCCCGGACCGGAATACTCCGTGGATTGCCTGTGCAACAGGGGTGAGGCAATAATCGTAATGCCCAGGTTGCGGAAAAAAATGATCAACGGGATATCGGTGGAAGGCGAGTTTGTGAGGCAGGAGGAAATCATTGGCTATTGTATCCGTATTATAAAAGAGTTGCAGTTACACGGGAACATCGGCATACAGGTAAAACAGGGGGCAAACGGTCAATTTCTTATACTTGAAATCAATCCAAGGGTGCAGGGAACTATTGCTGCCGGTTTAGGTGCAGGTGTTAATTTGCCGGTATTGGCGGTCAAACAGGCCCTGGGAATTGACCTGTCAGCAAATGAACTGGAGGTAAAATGGGGGGTTAAGTTTACCCGATATTGGACAGAGGTATTTCATTAAGGGCTGACACAACGGCACGCACCGGGCTTTGGAGAGATATTTGTTCTTTATTTGTAACCATTCAGCTGTACAACCAAACCCTTGAAACCATCATCTTTTTTCTGAATTAAAAATTTGAATCGAATGATACGTGCAGGTTCTGTTATTGTGCTGACCATGCTGGCCATGATCAGTTGTGCCCAGAAAACGTCGTTAAAAGAAGAACCGGCGCCGGGTAATTCCCTGTTGTGGAAAGTAGAGGGGAACGGGCTGGAGAAACCCAGCTGGATCTTTGGCACCATCCATATGCTTTGTAAGGATGATGCAGTATTAAGTGACAATATGCGTCAGGTGATCCGCGACTGTGATGTGGTATATATGGAAATGGACCTGGACAATATTTTTGAAATGATGGGGGCCTTCAGTAAACTCAAAATGACCGGAGACACCACGCTCCGTGACCTGCTTTCTGAAAAAGATTATTCAAAAGTGAAGGCTTATTTTGAAGAAAAATCCACCCTGCTTCCGTTTTCCGTGCTCGAAACTTATAAGCCGATGATGGCATCATCCCTGTTATCAGAAGGCGATCTGCCTTGTGAAGGCGCTACTTCCATGGAACAGATCATTATGGGAGCGGCAAAGCAGCAGGGCAAAAAAATAAAAGGATTGGAAACGATGGCTCAGCAGGCCGGTTTCCTGGACAGTATTCCATACAAATACCAGGCGGCAGAACTGGTGAAATATATTGACAGTGCCGGAACGGATAACGGGCAAAACACGATGATGAACCAGCTTTTTGATGCGTACCGGAACCAGGACCTGAAAAAACTGGAAGACCTGATGCTGGACAGTGATGCGGGGATGAGTAGTTTTTCGGATATCCTGCTTTACCGGCGCAATGCCAACTGGGTAATGAAATTAAAAACCCTGATGACAGACAAATCCTTGCTGGTAGCCGTAGGGGCCGGACACCTGCCCGGAGAAAAAGGAGTGATCAGTCTGCTCCGTAAAGCCGGTTATACCGTAACACCTGTAGAAAATAAACGGATCAGGACGAAGGAAATCTGATCTATCTTTTTCAGGAAACGATTTTACCTTTTACTGAACCATACGAGTCAGGATTTGTATACATTTCATGCGTAATTTTTTCATTGTATTTATTATTCTGTTGGGAAGCCTGACCCTCATTGGTGCCGGTAAACCGGTAGCGGAAGAGGGCATCCGGATCACGGTCACCCAACTTCATAATGAAAAAGGGCATGTACTTGTCAGTTTGTTCAAAGATGGTACAGGCTATCCTGATGATGCCAACAAAGCATTCCGGAAAATCAAACTCGATATCAGCGGGAAAAAGGCGACGGTCTTATTTACCGGTTTGCCCGCCGGAAATTATGCGGTATCCATCCTGCATGATGAAAACGATGATCAGAAAATGAATAAAACCGCCCTCGGTATTCCCAAAGAAGGTTATGGTTTCTCCAATAATGTAGTAGGGGCTTTTGGTCCGCCCTCCTGGAGCAGGGCCAGTTTCGCACACAAACCCGGGGTACTTACGTTGCGTGAGATCAGGGCGAGATATTAGAATACAAGCTACGAGGTATGAGGTACGAGTTACGAGTTGCCTGCCGCCGACTGCCGACTGATGAAGTTTAATTAAGCATCTATATATAGGAAAAGGGGATATCTCAAAGAATGATAAATCCCCTTTTATAAAGTATTGTCCGTGTGTAGCGACTACTAATTACTATCTGCTAACTACTAATTGACTCAGAATTGCTCCAGTCCGCTGAAGAAGAAAGCTCCTTCAATCTTTGCATTCTCATCGCTGTCGCTGCCGTGTACGGCATTTTCACCTAAAGAAGTGGCGTATAATTTACGGATGGTTCCTTCTGCGGCCTGGGCCGGGTTGGTGGCACCAATCAGTTCACGGAAAGAAGCCACGGCATTATCCTTTTCCAGGATGGCGGCAATAATAACCCCGCTGCTCATGAATTCAACCAGTTCCCCGTAAAAAGGTCTTTCTTTATGTACGGCATAGAATTCGCCGGCTTTTTCTGCACTCAGTTTGGTCTGTTTCAGGGCCACTACACGATACCCTTCTTTAATAATGCGATCGATGATTGCTCCGGCATGGCCATTTTTCATTGCATCCGGCTTGATCATGGTAAAAGTTCTGTTACTCATATTGGGTTGTTTTTGCGCCGCAAAGGTAGGGAAAATAGTCGGGAGTTAGTAGTTAGAAGTTAGTAGTCTGCTCACCAGATAACCTTGAAAATCCGATAAAATCCGGTAGTACAGGACTACTAACTTCTAACTGCTAACTACGAACTAAAAATCCTACCTTCGCACACTTCTTATGCAACCCATACAGGATATATTTCCCTTATTAAATCAGCCCCGACGGATCGTAATTACCACCCATCAGAAGCCGGATGCGGATGCGATGGGCTCTTCGTTGGCCCTGCGCCATTTTCTTGTACAGCTTGGCCATACTGTAACTGTTATTTCCCCAACCAACTGGGCCGGTTGGGTAGATTGGATGCCCGGTACCCGGGAAGTGATGGACTATGAACGAGACCGGCAGAAAGCAGAGGCGATCCTTGATCAGGCAGAATGGCTGTTTTGCCTGGATTTTAATATTTTCCACCGGACTAAATCCCTCACCGAAAAGCTAAAACAATTAACCTGCACTAAAATTTTAATTGACCATCATCAGGAGCCTGATATTCCGTCATTTAACTACGGCATCAGCGATACATCAAAAAGTTCCACCTGTGAAATGATCTATGATTTTATCGTGGATTCCGGAAACAGGGATAAAATCAATGAAGAAATCGGGGAGTGTATTTATGCAGGTGTGGTAGGGGATACCGGTTCCTTCCGTTTCTCATCAGCCCATGCAGGGGTACATACCCTGGTGGCGGATCTGAAAACAAGGGGACTGAATCATGGTAAAATCCATGAAGGATTATTTGATAATTTCCTGGAAAACAGGCTGCGCTTTATCGGGCATGTATTACTCCACCGGATGGAGATTCTCTATGAGTACAATGCCGCCCTGATCGCCATTCCCAAAAATGACATTCTCAAGTTCCATATCAGGACCGGCGATACGGAAGGGCTGGTTAATTTTCCCCAATCCATCCAGGGCATCAAGCTGGTAGCCCTGGTCATTGACCGTGACGAGGAACGAAAATGGAGTTTTCGCAGCAAAGGTCAGTTTGATTGTAATACCTTTGCCCGCAACTATTTCGAAGGTGGTGGTCACTATAATGCCGCCGGAGGCCGTAGCAGTGAATCCATTGAAAAGACAGTGGAACGCTTCAAAGCGGTCCTGAAAGAAAATGCAACACTTTTACAATAATTAAAACCCAAGTATGAACAAGATGAAACCATTGTTTTTGCTGCTGATCGCCGGAACCCTGCTGGTTTCCTGTGATAAAGCTGCTTACCGAAAAACACCGGGTGGCATGCCCTACCAGCTTTTTGCCGGTAAGGATACCACTTCAGTGAAAGTCGGCAATTTTTTGAAACTGGAATTTACCCAGAAAATTAATGACAGTACCTATTTTTCAACCGTAGGATCGCTGCCACTTTATATTGAGGTAAATGGACAGAGTAACCCCTATGATGTGACTGAACTCTGGACCTTACTACATGACGGCGACAGTGTGGTAGCTACCCAAATGATGGATACCTTTATCAAACGCGCTCCCCCCGGCCAAATGAATCCGAAATTCAAGAAAGGAGATCGTGTAATGACCTATGTGAAAGTGCTGGCTGTCTATGCAAATGACAGTATTAAAACCGTCGCAGAAAACAAAGACCGCGACGCATTTACTGCCAGGGAAGCCAAAGTGGTGGAAGATTTTGTCAAATCCAAAAAAGCGACTGTACAACGTACACCGTCAGGTGCCTTTGTAGAAATCCTTGAGCCCGGTACCGGTAACCTGATTGACTCCGGAAAATACGTATCAGTGAATTACACCGGCACCACATTCACCGGTGAGAAATTTGATAGCAATATCGATCCTGCATTTGGTCATGTTCAACCCATGTCTTTTACCGTGGGATCGCCTGGTATGAGCAAAGGATTTGATGAGTCTATGCTTTCACTCCGCAATGGTGCTTCAGCCCGCCTGTACGTTCCGTCCATGCTGGCATATGGCGGGAACCCGCCCCGTGGTTCAAAGATCAAGCCTTTCGAGAATCTCATGTTTGAAGTGAAAGTGATTGACGTGAAAGATCAGGCACCACCGCCACCGGCAAACCCGGCACCGGATCAACCACAGATCAAGTTGCAATAAGCTACTTAAAATAATTCCGCACCTGTATTTAAAACGGTGCAAGTTTGTACCCGTCGCTGTAAAGGACGGGTACTTTTTTTATAATTCCTGGTTACCCAATATCAGTTTAGTCAAACACCGCTTTTTAACCGGCCCCTTTCATTTCAAGGAATAACTTAATCGTAGCGGCGGCTGCTTTAACGTCATGCACCCTTAACAGGTTAGCGCCCTTTATCAGTCCGGCCATATGCAAGGCGGTAGTACCCTGCAACGTATCATCAGACTCCGGTGTAGTACCCAGGGTCTTCCATATAAAAGATTTCCGGGAAATGCCCAACAGGACCGGGGCTTTGAAGAGTGAAAACACAGGGAGTTCCTCCATCAACCTGAAATTATGGGCAGCCGTTTTTCCAAAACCAAAACCCGGATCAATGATACAATCCCGGATACCGGCTTTCTCAATGACTGCTTTCCGGTCCGCCAGCTGATCCAGCACTTCCCTTGTGACATCCGCATAAACTGCCTGCTGTTGCATCGTTTGCGGATTGCCTTTAATGTGCATAAGCACATATGGCACTTTCAGTGCAGCTACCTCAGGGATTAATTGAGGATCAAGACTGCCGCCACTGATATCGTTGACTATGCAGGCACCGGCTTCCACAGCATAACGGGCCACTTTTGCATAATAGGTGTCGATAGAAATATAAGCCTCCGGAAAACGTTTGTGCAGGGCTTCCAGCGGGGCGATCACCCGGCTTAACTCGTTGTCTGCATTCAGCTGTTCACTGCCCGGACGCGTACTCTGGCCGCCTAGATCCAATATGGCAGCACCTTCCATCAGCATTTGTTCGGCCCGGAAAAGCACTTCATCCACCGTCTGGGTACGGCTGCCGCTGTAAAAGGAATCGGGTGTTATATTGAGTATACCCATCACCAGCGGCTTATCCACAACCAGTAATCTTCCTTTACAGTTGAGCGAAAACATCAGTCTTGTTTGTTAATTTTGAAGCTAAGATAACAGAGAGCGGCTAACCAACGGAAATTCATTTTTCCCGGCTTTCTCTCCCTATTTACTATTCTCTATTTTCTATTTTCTGACTTATGGCTAATACGAATCAACAATACGATCAGGTGATCAGCGGCTGCCGGGAAATTTTTATAAAAAAAGCCACCGACTATGGCACGGCCTGGCGGGTGCTTCGTACCATTTCGATCGTGGACCAGATCTTTATCAAGGCGCAACGGATACGGACCATACAGGAAAAAGGAGCACAAAAAGTTTCTGACGGGATTGCGGCTGAATTCAAAGGCATCATCAACTATTGTGTCATCGGACTGATTCAACTGGAATTGCCTGCAGATGCACCGGAAGAACTGGCGATTGGAGAAGTGGCCGCTTTATACGAACAGAAAGTACAAACCGCCAAAGCCCTGATGCAGGATAAGAATCATGATTACGGAGAAGCCTGGCGCAGCATGAGCCAGGAGAGTTTTACCGACCTCATTTTGATGAAACTCCAACGTATCCGTCAGATTCTGAGCAATGACGGCAAAACACTGATCAGCGAAGGCATTGATGCCAATTACCTCGATATATTGAATTATGCCGTTTTTGCATTAATATTAATCTGATGAAAGCACTTGTCACCTTTGTCCGGCTGTTAGTCGGCATCCTCTTTATCTTTTCCGGTCTGGTCAAAGCCAACGACCCGCTCGGACTGAGTTATAAAATGCAGGAATTTTTTGAAGTGTGGCAGCTACATGGATGGAATGAAACCACACTGGCTTTATCCATTTTCATGAATGCCTTCGAGATCATTGCGGGCTTTGCACTGCTGATCGGCTGGCAATTCCGCCTGGTGAGCTGGTTGCTTTTATTACTGATCGTTTTCTTTACCTTCCTTACAGGCTATACGTACATAACCGGTATGCCTAAAAACTGTGGTTGTTTCGGGGATTGTTTGCCCATTACTTCGCTGACATCGTTTTTAAAAGATGTGGTACTGATCGTGTTGATACTTTTCCTGTTGCTAAATAGAAAAATGGTCAGGCCATTACTGCCTGCTAAAATGGCGCTATTATCCATGTCCCTGGTTATCATTTTCAGCTTTGGATTTCAATATTATACCCTGCAGCACCTGCCGGTGGTGGATTGCCTTCCGTTTAAAAAAGGAAATAATATCATTGAGAAAAGACAAGTTCCGGCCGATGCGATTCCCGATAGTTTTGCCATCCGTTTTATTTACAGCAAAGGAGGTAAAGAATTTGAATTTTCCCAACTCGAATTGCCTGCAGATCTGAATACCTATAAATTTATCAGCCGGAAAGACAAACTGATCCGTAAAGGCAATGCAGAAGCTGCCATTAAGGGATTTGACCTGAAAGGACAATCCGGTATGGATTCCACCCTGCAGGTCCTGCAACAGCCAATTGCCGTTTTACTGATCGGCGAAGACCTGAAGCATCCTTCCGTTTCCTGGACAGCTGGTTTTTCGTCTGTTTTTAATACAAGTAAACAAAAAAATATTCCGGTCTATATTATCACCGGACAGGCCGGTAATGCAATTCAAATCACAGGTGGAACTGCCTATGCTTCAGTTCCGGTCTTTACCTGCGATAATGTTACCATACGTACCGCTGCCCGCTCCAATCCAACCTTGTATATTATTCAGCAGGGTACAATCACCGGAAAATGGAGCGGAAGCGATTTGGGGAAAGCGGAAAAAGTACTTACAGGATTACCGGATATGCCGCCACCGGCACCGGTTCAACAACAACCTACAGATAGTATTCAATAGAAAGTATGCTGAAATTCATCCTCCGTAAGATGGCCTACGGCCTCCTTGTTTTACTGGGGGTGATCGCATTGGTCTTTTTCCTTTTCCAGGGCTTTGGCGATCCGTCCAGGATTGTCATGGGACAAACCGGCGATTCCACCACGCAGGCCAATATCCGGAAAGATCTATATCTCATAGATGAACAGGGAACACCCATTCCGAAATTCAAACAATTTCTCTATTATCTCAATGATGTTTCACCGGTATGCATTCATAGCAAAACGGATATTGAAAAGAAAAAACTGCGGGGCTTCTTTACCGGGGGTGAAAAAAAATTCGGCATTAAAATTCCATATCTCCGCAAATCTTATCAGAGCAAGCGGGAGGTCTGGACCATCCTGGTACAGGCATTACCCGGCACACTGATGCTGGCTTTAGCTGCAATGGCGATTGCAATTACCATCGGGATACCGTTGGGAGTAGTGGCCGCTGTAAAACAAAACAGCTGGATCGATACCTCTGCGATCTTCAGCAGCATCGTGGGCATATCTGCACCCTCTTTTTTCATGGGCATTATCATGGTCTATGTATTTGGCTTTGTGCTGAGTGAATGGACCGGGCTGCATATTGCCGGAAGCTGGTTTGCCATTGATGATGAAGGACAGCGACGACTCTCGTTGCAAAACCTGATCCTGCCGGCGGTCACACTCGGGATCAGACCATTAGCCATCATTACCCAGCTAACCCGTAGTGCCATGCTCGATGTACTGGATCAGGATTATATCCGTACTGCATATGCCAAGGGACTCAGCCGGCGGACAGTGATCTGGAAACACGGACTCCGGAATGCACTGAATCCGGTCATTACGGCGATAACCGGCTGGTTTGCTGAATTGCTGGCTGGCGCTTTTTTTGTGGAATATATCTTTGGCTGGCAAGGGATTGGAAAAATAACCGTGGATGCATTGGAAAAACTGGATTACCCGGTCGTAATGGGATCCGTTTTGATCTCAGCCGGCTTTTTTATTTTTATCAATATCCTGGCCGACATCCTTTATGGAGTAGTGGATCCGCGGGTCAGGCTCAGCTGAACATTTTTTCGTCATATTTAATGAAGGTCATGTTTTTAGTACGGTAGTTGTTGTAAATTACTGGTATCGGTTCTTTTCAGTCTTATTCATTAAAACGGTAAGCCATGGAAAAATTAAATCAGCTTTTATCACGCCAGCAACCGCATTTCATCAACATCACCCCGGGATCCAGTATCAGGGACGCCCTTTGCAGGATGAGTACCCTGAATACTGAATACCTCATCGTTATGGACGGGAAAAATCAATTCCTGGGTTTATTAACCGAAAAAGACGTTGCACGGAAAGCCCTGTTTCTTAACCGTTCACTGAATGACACCAAGGTGAAAGACCTGATGACCACCCGATGGCCTTTCGCCGATATCAATAATACGGTAGATCAATGCATGACCATCATGAAAGCGCATCATGTAAAGTATGTTCCCGTATTTGAAAACCTTGAATTTGTCGGTGTGATATCTGCAGATGATATTTTACTCGAAGCCGTAAAACAAAGGGAGGAGATATTTGATTGAAGAAGGGTTGGCCTTGAAGGGTTATGCGCTATTGTATTATCACTTCATTCACCACTCTCGCCTTCAGTGCTTCATTTACCCTGTTTCTTATTTTTTCCTTCTGGTAGATCAGTTCATTTTTCAGGGGGCCCACGGATGTAGTGATGATCAGTTTATCTCCGATGATCTGGAGTTTGTCAGTGTAACGGGCAATCGTCTTCCCCATGATATCTTCCCAGACATCTTCGATCTGCATAGCCTGTATACCGCCCTTGATCCGGCTGCTGTTCAGGAATTGTTGTAAAGCTTCTTGCATGGAGTATTCGCCCATTGGGTAAAGGTAGTTTATAAGTTGAAAAGTTGATAAGTTGAAAGGTTGACAAGGCCTTTTTTTTAGAATATTCTGTTAGAAATTCCCTGTCAACTTGTTAACTTATCAACCTGTCAACCTGCTCCACAACCTGCACCTACAACCCGATCAGCTGATAACCTACCCCCAGTTTCTCAAGGTGATCCTTCAATCTGTCCTCGTGTGTATCGGTAATAAACACCTGTCCTTCGTTCTCAATACAAACTTTCCGTAACAGGTTGGAGATGCGTTCTTCATCCAGTTTTTCAAACACATCATCCAGCAGGAGCAGGGGAGGGAAGCCCTTTTCTTTTTTCAGACGCTCCATTTCAGCGAGTTTAAGGGCGAAGAGCAGGCTCTTTCGCTGTCCCTGGGAGGCAATACTTTTAAAAGGCTGTGCGCCTAATTGTATTTCGAGATCATCGCGGTGGATTCCCGTATTGGTACGCTGGGAAAAAAGGTCCCGTTGCCGGTTGGCCTTCAATAATTCACGGAAGCTATTCAGTAAAAGTTCACTGTCATAAACGAGTTGAACCGGTTCTGGTTGAAGCGCCTGGATTTCCTGGTCAGTTTTATTGGGCTGCCGGGCTATTTCCAGGTAAAGCTGTTTTACGGCCGGCAAAAAGGTTAACAGGAAATCCCGCCGTTTGGCAAACAGGATTTCACCTGGTTTCAGCAATTGTTCATCCAATACATCCAGCAGGGCTTCATCCCGGGTATTGGTTTCGGCAAACCGCTTCAGGAGTGAATTCCGCTGTTGCAGTACCCGGGTATAGGTGATCAGGTCCTGCAGGTAATCCGCATCCAGTTGGGAGAGGAGTTCATCGAGAAAGGTTCTTCTTTCCCGGCTGTCCCCGGTTATGAGTTCCGCATCATCTGGCGCAATCACCACACAAGGGTACCGGCCGATATGACGGGAGAATTTCTCATAGGCTTCATCATTGACCGAAAATTCCTTCCGGCCGGTCTCCCGGAGGATACAAACCGCTTTTTCCGGTTTTCCGTTGAGTTCGCCCTGTCCTTCCACCCGGAAACCATTACAGCCCTGTTTCACATTATTGCTGTCCTGCCGGGTAAAATAGCTTTTGGTAAAACACAGATAATGGATGGCATCCAGCAGATTGGTCTTACCCACGCCATTATTGCCATAAATGCCTATCACCCGCTCCCTGAAGGCAAAACTGCGGTTCTGGTAGTTTTTGAACTGAAAAACTGATATTTGGGATAACCGGAGCATTCCGGCTGCAAGATAGGGGGGAAGGGCGACGGAACAAGGCCCCGGAAGCTGCCGAAAGCCGTTAAAATGCCCCCTGACGGCAAAAGCGGGTCTGTCCCGGTTTATCCCCTCAAAATCACCGTATTAAAATTCCTTTTTTCCCCTTATTTTTGCGGCTCAAATTTAATGCCTGTGGCCGCTAAATTTTCCAAAGAAACATACCTGTACTGGTACGAGCTGATGCAACTGATCCGCCAGTTTGAACTGATGGCGGAAGAGAAGTACAAAATGGAGGGTAAGATCCGTGGTTTTTTCCATGCCTATATCGGCCAGGAAGCCATTGCAGCCGGTTGTATGACCGCCACCCGCCCGGAAGATAAGTTTATCACAGCCTACCGTGACCATGGCCTGGCCATTGCCAAAGGGGTATCAGTGAACAGCTGTATGGCGGAACTCTATGGTAAAGCCACAGGTTGTGCAAAAGGCAAGGGAGGCAGTATGCACTTCTTCAGTAAGGAAGCCAATTTCTTTGGTGGTCATGGTATCGTGGGTGCGCAGATTGGCACCGGTGCCGGACTGGCATTTGCTGAAAAATACAAGGGTACAGATAATGTGGCCCTGGCTTATTTCGGGGATGGCGCTGCCCGGCAGGGTATGCTGCATGAAACCTTTAACCTGGCCATGCTCTGGAAAATACCGGTGGTATTTATCTGTGAGAACAATAACTATGCGATGGGTACATCAGTAGAACGTACCTCCAATGTGATCGATATTTACAAACTGGCGGATGCATATGAAATGCCGGCCGATACGATTGACGGCATGAGTGCCGAAGCCGTACATGAAGGAGTAAGCCGTGCAGTGAAGAGAGCCCGTGAAAATGGGGGACCGACCTTACTGGAAATTAAAACCTATCGCTACAAAGGTCACTCCATCAGTGATCCCCAAAAATACCGTACAAAGGAAGAAGTGGACGAATACCGCGGTAAAGATCCGATCCAGCAGGTGTTGCAAACCATCCTGGATCATAAATTTGCCACCCCCGAAGAAATTGACGCGATCAACAAGCGCGTGGATGCAATCGTGGAAGAGTCCGTGAAGTTTGCGGAAGAAAGTCCCTGGCCGGATGACAGCGAGGTGCTGAAAGACGTGTATATTGACCAGAACTATCCTTTTATTGTTGACTAATCATTACAAAAAAACAAGTAACAACCAATTTTATGGCAGAGAACAAACAGGTGCAGCCTACAGACAGCAGTGAAGCCGCACTGGCAAAAGCAAAAGGTTTCTGGGATAAATACAGCAAACCCCTGATGATTGTGTCCGTATTGCTGATCGTGGTGATTGGTGGCTGGTATGGCTACCAGCATTTCGTTGTAAAACCGAAAGAAGAAAAAGCTGTTGAAGCGATTTTCCGCGCTGAGGAATATTTCCGTATGGACTCCCTGAACCTGGCCCTGAATGGCGATGGACAAAACCTGGGCTTTGAAAAAATTGCAGATAAATTCAGTGGAACCAAAACCGGCGAGCTGGCCAGTATATATGCCGGAGCCTGTTATATCCGTCTCAACAATGCCGAAAAAGCAGTAAAACACCTGAAAGGGTTCAGCAGCAGTTCAGACCTGGTACAGGCCCGTGCTTACAAGTTACTGGGAGATGCTTATGCTGATCTTGGTAAAAACGAGGATGCGCTTTCCAGTTACAAAAAAGCGGCCGGTGCGTTTACAAAAGACGAAGCCAATTCTCCGGAATACCTTTTTATGGCCGCTTATTTTGCAGACCAGGTAATGAAGAACAAAGATGAAGCGGTGAAACTCTACAAAGAAATCAAAGAAGAATTTCCTCAAAGCCAGCAGGCCCGTGATGCGGACACTTACCTGGCCAAATTGGGGGTTTATAATACAGAAAATTAATTATGGCAGACGTTACGAAAAGTAAACTGACCGATCTCACTACAGGCATTCTTAAAAAGGATGCCTGTATTGTTTTGGTTAAAACAGACTGGAATGCGGCTATTACCGATCAGCTGGAGCGCGGTTGTATCGCCGAACTGGAAAAACACCAGGCGTCCGTGATCCTGCTCACCGTCCCCGGGGCCGTTGAGATCCCCTTCGCGATTAAAAGTTACTGGGAACATGCCGGGAAAAAAGATAAACCGGATGCTTTTATAGCCCTTGGTTGTGTGATCAAAGGGGATACCCCGCATTTTGATTATGTATGCCGGCTGGTAACAGACGGGGTGGGCCAACTGAATCTTTCCTTGCCGGTACCCACTATCTTTGGTGTGCTGACCGTCAATACAGAAGAACAGGCCATGGAGCGGATCGGCGGGAAACACGGTCATAAAGGGGAAGAGGCCGCCCTGACCGCACTGAAGATGATCAGTCTCGTTGAATCCTTTAAAAAATAAACGGTGAACGTACAGCTATTCATTCCCTGCTTTGTAGATCAGTTATACCCGGAAACCGGGTTTAATATGGTGAAAGTACTGGAGAAAGCAGGGTGCACGGTTTCTTATAATACGAACCAGACCTGTTGTGGCCAGGCTGCATTCAATGCCGGTTATTGGGATGATGCCAAATCGGTATGTTCAAAATTCCTGAAAGATTTTAATGGAACCGATTATATCGTAGGCCCCAGTGCCAGTTGTGTGGGGTTTGTACGGAACTATTACGGTAAATTATTTGAGAATTCCTCCCAGCACCATGCTGTGCAGGATATGAATAAACGCATTTTTGAATTTTCGGAGTTCCTGATAGATGTATTAAAAGTGGATCAGTTCGGCGCGGAATTATCCGGTAAAGCCACTTACCATGATTCCTGTGCGGCACTCCGGGAATGTAAGATCAAGGAAGGTCCACGGAAGTTACTGGCGAATGTAAAAGGACTTAGCCTGACCGAAATGAATGATGTAGAGACCTGTTGCGGCTTCGGCGGCACGTTCGCTATCAAATTTGATTCAATTTCTACAGGCATGGGCGAGCAGAAAGTGGAAAATGCCCTGGCTACCGGTGCTGAATACCTGATTTCCACCGACCTTTCCTGCCTGATGCATTTACAGGGATATATCAAACAGAAGGAGCTTCATTTGAAAACAATGCATCTGGCTGATGTTTTAGCTTCCGGGTGGTAAACACCAAAGTACGGGGTACGAAGTACGAAGTACGGAACATCCTTACCGCATTAGCATATTGAACTACAAACTGTTCCCTTACTATATCCTCAATACTTCTAAGGATTATGTTACTATAAAACGAAAGCATCACGTTTTACGTAATGCTTTCGTACTTCGTACTTCGTACCTCGTACTTTTCCTACTTTGGTAACACTACCGAATCTATCACATGTATCACCCCGTTGCGCTGGTATACATCGCCGATTGTTACGGATGCCATACCGCCTTTTTCATCTTTCAGCCAGAATTTACCGTCTTTTTTCATCACCCATAACTTACCACCGGACACAGTAGTGAGTTCCACCATTCCTTTTCCTTCTTTGATTTTTGCATCGATGGTTTTTGCATCGAGTTTACCCGCCACTACATGATAGGTCAGAATACTGGTCAGCAGGGCTTTGTTCTCCGGCTTCAGGAGGGTTTCAACCGTACCAGCAGGCAACTTAGCAAAAGCGGCATTGGTAGGCGCAAAAACCGTAAAGGGACCGGCGGATTGAAGTGTTTCCACGAGACCAGCTGCTTTCACGGCGGCAACCAATGTAGTATGGTCAGCAGAATTCACTGCATTCTCCACGATGTTTTTCGAAGGATACATCGGAGCGCCGCCCACTTCCACGGTTTTTTCTTTCATAGGTTCATTTTGTGCATACGTAAACTGCATAGATAATACTGCAGCAAGTGCAAGACCTGCCAGGCGTAACTTTTTCATGTTTGATTTTTTGTTTTAATTTTTAATGGATCTGTATCGGGAAGGGAACGGTTTAACGATTCATGCATGAACAAAAGCAGATACGGGAAAAGAAGCTGATCCGGATTGCCGTAATTCTTATTTTTTTAATTCCCGTTGCTTTAAATTTGGGCTCACAATAAATAACACATGGCTTACTGGCTGATAAAATCCGAACCGTTTAAGTATTCCTGGGATCAGTTCGAAAAGGATAAACAAACTTTCTGGGATGGGGTACGTAACTATGCCGCCCGGAATAACCTGCGGGCTATGAAAAAAGGGGACCTTGCATTTTTCTATCATAGTAATGAAGGATTGGAAATAGTCGGCATTGCCAAAGTGGCCAAAGAAGCCTACCAGGATCCGACCACAGCAGAAGAAGCCTGGGTAGCTGTCGATTTCAAACCACATAAAAAACTGAAAAAACCAGTCACGCTCGCACAGATAAAAGCCGATCCCCGTCTCGCCAATATGGACCTGATCCGCCTCGGGCGGTTGTCGGTACAAACGGTGAAGGAGGAGGAGTGGGAGATAGTGATGAAAATGAGTAATGAGTAATCAGTAATGAGTAGTACGGGAAGAGTCCTTACATATATCGAGACTCTGTAAGCTTATGAGTAATGAGTAATCAGTAATGAGTAGCCCGGGAAGAATCCTCATATATAGCATGAGTCCAAATGCGGAATGAGTAATGAGTAATCAGTAATGAGTAGCCCGGGAAGAGTCCTCATATATAGCATGAGTCCAAATGCGGAATGAGTAATGAGTAATCAGTAATGAGTAGCTGATCGAATTGTACAATAATAAAACGCCCTCCGAAAATCGGTGGGCGCTTTACTATTAGCGTCTTCCACACTTACTCATTACTCATTACTGATTACTCATTCATTCTTTAAGACCTCTACTACTTTAAGACCTTTAACATTTCCCCAAGGTTACCTTTTCCCCATTTCCGGTATCAATCACTGTTAGCCTCTTTCACTAAAAAAAGTATAGCCATGAAAAAAATCTTCATCGGGCTGCTGATCTTAGCAGCCGGAGCGGGTGCTTATTACCTGCTCAGTCAGCAAAAAAGTATTGAACCTGTCACTG
>CAUJFR010000019.1 GCA_963169885.1 Bacteroidota bacterium | reverse complement strand
TTGACATCATAAAAGCCATCCCATCCGCCCCGGTATCATCCTTGGTGCCAAAATTGATCTGGAAATTGAGCGTAAAATTATTGAGCAGGTCGAGACTGTAATAATTCGTCACCATCCCCACCTGTCCCGTGGCATCGGCGGTAATCCGGTAGACACCTACCCCCGTTTGCGTGGCAGTGCCTTGTACACGGAATTGCTGACCGTGGCTGACCATGCTGGCATTAATACTTACTAAGACAATAAAGAGAATTCTGAAGTTGTCCATCCTGTCCCGTGAAAATACTAAACCTGCGGAAATTAATGGCAAAGACTATTGCTGTTGTAAATAATTCAAGCCGGATTAAATCTGTTTTAAAGGGAATAGTAAATCCACGACCGGGAGATAGGGACGCAAATAAGGAGTTAGCACTATCGTTCGATAAAACAAAAAAGCCCTTCAGAATTTCAATCCTGAAGGGCGAGCCCTCCTTCGCATTTTATCCACCGGAGCTTTAGCGGAGGTGGAAATGCTACGAAGGGCGAAGGTGGAGGCGACCGGACTCGAACCGGTGTCCAAACATATTCTCCAAAAGCTTTCTACATGTTTATTTCATTTTAATTTGTCGGGTATAAACTGGGAATGAACAACCGATTTATACCGTAGCTGAATAGTCTTAAGCAACCGGCACAGCCTGAGGTTGCAGCAACCTGTTTTGTTTTTGAGTCGGCGGCGGGGCATGGTAACAGATCAACCGGCCCGGCGGCCCTAATGACTACTTAATCACTGATTAGGCAGCCATGGCATACTGTGTATTGCCATTTGAGTTTTTCGTATTCAGATTAAACTGCTAATTACGCAACGCAGTACATGCTTACACTTCCAAAGAGCTACGCTGTCAATACCAAGCGCCCCCTGTTCGGGAGAGTAAAGTTAGTTGATTTAAAGGATTTAGTCAGGTATTATTACAGTGCAGAATAGTTAAAGTCGGGAGTCGGGAGTTAATAGTTGGGAGTCCAAGGCCTCGGACAACAGCCGGCAATCCTTACAGTTTCAAGCCGGAAGGGGAATGCGCTTCTATACCAATGAAAATAATATAGTTTATAGGTCCGCCACTCCAATACGGGCACAATATTTAAGCTCACAGCCATTTAGTAATGTTATCCGAAGACAAACAGTGAACTGGCCTCCATGTGGAAAATCTATCCTGGGGTCCCAGTCCGGACTATAGGATTGTCCATCCACATACCAATTGAATTTTGCCCCTTTGGGCAGTCCTCCTGGCGTAGTATTGGTGAAGAAAACGGTAGTACCGCCCAATACCTGCTCGGTAAGTGGATCATATTTGTATTGTTGCCATCTGAAAGAAGGTTTGAGTGTACAAACCATCGGGCAATCTGTTTTTACTTCGGCCATGAAAGAATCCGTTCTGGCCACTGCCCCGTTTGCATCCATCAACATCCAAAAGTGTTTCACTTTGTAAATACCACAGTCAGTATATACATGCACCGGGGCAGTTTGTTCGCTTATACGGCCGTCACCAAATAACCACAGATGCCGGACATTACTTGTGTCTGTTCCATACTGACTTACAAACCGAACAGTATCTTTTACCGAAACAATGGAAAACACGGCCTTACCTGGCAAAGGTTCCTGTGCAAATGAAAAAAAGGCAAATAAAACCACAGTGATCAGCAGCATATTCTTTTTCATAATCCAGCTTTTAATAATATGGTTGAACAGGCCAAAAATACGTTTTGTCAACAACAGGTATTTAACAGCCGAAAATCTCAGGAGATATATTGAAATGTTCAATACTCTGCAACACCAATACGCTCACAGCGCTCAACCACACAACCATTCAACAGGGTAATTCGCAGACAAACAGTAAAGTAACCACCATATGGAAAATGTATTAAGGGATCAGATCTTTCTGAAGTAAGCTGTCCGTCAACAAACCAGTATATCTTTGCCCCTTTCGGTACCCCCCCCCGTGTTGTATTGGTGAATAATACTGATGACTTGCCTGCAGTAACCTGAGCGAGTGGATTAACCTGGGTCTGTTTCCAGGTGAAATCAGGTTCTGTTTTACAAATCATAGGACAAGCTGTCCAGACCGTTAAAAGTGACGAGTCTGAACTGATTATTGCCCCCTCTTTGTTTAGTTGTAGCAAAAAATGCTTTACCTCGTATTTGCCGCAATCAGCATAGACATGAGTCGGAGAATCATCCGTACTTATGCGGCCATCGCCGAACAACCACAAGTGACGGGCTGCGACTGAATCGCCTGTAAACTCTACGTGAAACCGAACCGTATCGTTAACCGAAGTAGTGGTAAATGAAGATGGATTAACGACTGGTTGCTGAGCATGTATAATAAGCGGAATAGTTCCGAAACAAAGAACTAATAAGATTATTTTCATAGATAATAATTTAAGTATTAAGGTGTGTGCAAATCAAATATAGCCGCATCTCATTCTGAAAAAAATGATATAAATACGGATTCACATTTTTTGCTATACTTTAACGCAACAAAGAGAATCTGAAATATATACTGCTATCCATCTTAGCCATACAATTTTCTTAGTTTTACAAAATGGACAAAAAAAAGCCGGATGTATATTTTACTGAACGGAGCCATGAACTGACTACAACGATCAGCGGGTTAAAAAGAACAGCGCTGATGCTTTCCTGGTTACGGTTGTTCAGTTTCCTCTCCATCATCTTATTGGGATGGTGGCTTTGGCCCATGGGCTTATTACCCGCATTTACGGGCATTGGTGCCGGCCTGCTCCTTTTTATTGTGATCGTAAAACGGGACCTGGACAATAAAACTGCCATAGAAAACAGTAGCCGCTTACTTGCTATCTGCCGGAATGAGCAACTGGCACTGAACCATCAGTATCAGCAATTTCCGGATGGAGCCAGGTTTCCTGATCCGCATCATGCCTATGCAAACGATCTTGATCTCTTTGGTCATGCCTCCCTTTTTCAATATATCAACCGTACTGAATCCGAACAGGCTGGACGTTTACTGGCTGACTGGCTGCTGGAACCCGCTTCAGCAGAGACGATCCTGAGACGACAGAAAGCAGTTGACGCCCTGTCCGATATTCCTGAATGGAACGAACAACTCCAGTCACATGGTGCGGCAAAAAAAATAACATTGTCAGCAGAACTTCATATCTGTCAGTGGATGGAAGAACAAAATAATGTGCGCACTCATATGGGCTGGAAGCTAACCCGCTATCTTTTTCCGCTGGCCAGTTTAACCTGGCTATTACTTTATATAGTGGATCAGATTCCGCAATCCTTATTCCTTACCGGGTTGACCATTTTCTTAGCTATTTCTTATGCCATCACAAAAAAACTGATACCGGCCTGGAATAAACTGGGTAAGATCAGTGCGGAACTGGAGAGTTTCTCAGATAGTATCCGGCATATTGAAACCGCCAGCTTTAACAACGAATTACTGAATGCCCATAAAGCCACTTTTAGTAATCCACCACTACCAAGCGCATCAACCCAAATCAAATCGCTGAAGAAGATCATGGACCGGCTGGATTACCGGCTCAATCCAGTTGTATTCATTCCTCTCAGTGTATTTCTTTGCTGGGATCTGCAACAGGTATTCGCCCTTGAAAAATGGAAAGCAGCAAATAAAGCAGGCATTCAACATTGGTTTGCCTCTCTAGCTGAAATGGAAGCCCTTTCATCCCTGGGACGATTACGTTTTAATCATCCGGAATGGGTTTTCCCGGTACTGGAAACAGCCACCATATTTGCCGGAACTTCAATTGGTCATCCGCTGATTCCTGCTGGTAAAAGAGTGAATAATGATTTCAATACACAAGGTGACGGGATCATCAACCTGGTTACCGGTTCCAATATGGCCGGGAAAAGCACTTTCCTTCGCAGCTGTGGGGTCAATATCATATTGGCCATGGCTGGTGCTCCGGTCTGTGCCACGGGCCTCCGGCTCTCTCCCCTGCGTGTGATGAGCAGCATGCGGATCAGCGACAACCTGGAAGAAAGCACCTCCACTTTTTATGCGGAATTGAAAAAACTTAAAGCAATTATTGAAGCCGTTAATAAAAAAGAGCAGGTATTCCTGCTGCTGGATGAAATCCTCCGTGGCACCAATTCCGGCGACCGGCATACCGGCTCCAAAGCCCTGATCAAACAACTGATCGCCCAACACGCCACCGGCATCGTGGCATCACATGACCTTGAGCTGGCCAAACTAAAAGAAGTATACCCGCAACAATTATTCAATTACCACTTCGATGTCCAGATCGCCAATGAGGAATTGTATTTTGATTATACCCTGAAGGAAGGGGTTTGCCAGAGCATGAACGCGTCGCTGCTGATGAAAAAGATCGGAATCAACATGTAAGTACGAAGTACGAGGTACGAAGTACGAATGGCGTGATAGGCGAAAATGTTTACTGAATTGAAAACAGTATTAAAATAGTAAACCCCTATTTATTTAGGATAAACGCCCACAGTATGGGCTGTTGACTACTAACTCCCGACTACTAACTCCCGACTATACCTACCTGCCCCATCCAAACCAGTCATTGCCATTCGCATACAGCATCAGTCCCAGCAGCAGTACCATTCCCACCACCTGCGCGTATTCCAGGAATTTTTCATTGGGTTTCCGGCGGGTGATCATTTCATACAGCGTGAACATCACATGTCCTCCATCAAGGGCGGGTATTGGTAAAATATTCATGAAAGCCAGGATAACAGAAAGCATCGCGGTTAAACGCCAGAAAGATTCCCAGTCCCAGGTGGGAGCAAAAATAGAACCCATGGATTTGAAGCCACCAATCCCTTTGATCCCGCCGGTACCCGGTGTGAAAATGGTTCTGAACTGGTCAATATAATCGCGTAGTTCTGTATAGGTCATTTT
>CAUJFR010000018.1 GCA_963169885.1 Bacteroidota bacterium | reverse complement strand
ACTTTGGCATTATCATCACCCAAAGCAGCGTAAGGGTGTTTGTTGTCTTCCAGTTTATAAATCTTCTGGCTGTTCTTCATGATCATGGAAGCCGGAATCGCTTCGGCATAGTGTGGTTCCCCGATTGTCGGGAAATCCAGGATCAGTTTCATTTTCTCACCGCTGATGTCATAAATCTGGGCACTTTGGGTCAGCTCAGGTCCAGTGGGGAGGTAACGGTCTTTCGTGATTTTATTATAAGCGATTACATACTTGCCATGCGGTTTTGAAGTCGGTCCACCGGGAACTGATAAGTGCCCAATAGAATAGTATGTAGGTACACGATCCAGTACTTTCAGGTCCTTCACACTCCATTTCACGATTTCTGAAGATACAAAGAATGAAGTATAAGCATTGCCCTTACCATCGAATTCAGTGTGTAAAGGCCCGAGTCCGGGTTTCTGGACTTCTCCATGTAACACGGCTTCATATTTCAAAACAGGAATGCCATCATAACTGCCATCAAAATTTTTGGCGGCAATGGCGGCTTCAATTTTGGCGAAAGAAAATACAGGGATTACGGCAGCCAGTTTGCCACTACCAACAATATATTCACCGGTAGGATCGGTATCACAGCCGTGCGGGGATTTGGGGCAGGGCATAAAGTAGACCATATCCGGGCAATCCTTGGGATCCAGCATCAGCACTTCATTTTTGATTTCGGAAGTGGCAGTATGGGTGGATTCGTTGTATTTATTATGGGCATAACGGACTTGCTTTTTCACGCCCTTACCGGCTTTCGCATACTCTTCCGCTTTTTTCCAGTTAACGGCCATGATGAAGTCCTTGTCTTTCTGAGAAGCATTTACTTCCAGAAGGGTATTAGCTTTTTCAGAATTATAACAGCTAAAGAAGAACCAGCCGGCTGATCTGCCTTTACCGGCACGGGCCAGGTCAAAGTTGATTCCGGGAGTGGCAATCTGGAAGGAGACATTCATTTCACCGGAAGTCTTGTCTATACCAATAAAGCTGACTGTTCCTTTGAAATTTTCTTTATAAGTATTTATCGGCACATCCTGGTTGTCACCCATGGGAACACTAAATCGTGTACCCGCTACAACATACTCAGAATTTTCAGTGATAAAGGGAGAGGAGTGGTTACCGGCACTATTGGGGATTTCGATGATTTCAGTGGTCCGGAATGTTTTCATATCGATCCGGGCAATACGCGGGGTGTTATTGGCATTTCCAAAAGCCCAGCGGCCATCATGTTCGCTTTTGGTAACGGAAAGAGCGATATGGTGCAGATCATCCCAGGGTACAAATCCATGGGAGGTATTCAGCATGGGCTTAGTTTCTTCATTATAGCCCCATCCTTTTTCAGGGTCCACAGAGAATACGGGTATTACCCGGAATAAACGACCGGAGGGAAGACCGTAGACAGACATTTGTCCACTGAAGCCACCGGAAACAAAACTGTAGAATTCATCATACTTACCGGGAGCTACATATGCTTTAGCCGCATCTCCACCGGCAGCCGATTGGGTACCTTTGGGTTTACAGCTGGTAAGGCCGGAAAAACCAACCGCCAATAAAAGGATGGCCGTCAGTAATTTTAGAAAAGAGTGTTTCATGTTTAATATTTAGCAGTTAAGAAATTGAATGGGAATCCGGTGGTTTTGTTTCTAGTATTATTTATTTCTCGCCATCATTGCTGCGCATAAATTCGATAACCTGGCGGGCTTCGTCCTTGCTGATGTTCTGATTAGGCATGCGCACCAGGCAGAGTTCCAGGAGTTTTTGTGCTTCGGGGTCTTTTTCCAGCATCATGTCTACATTGGTGATCATATTCATGATCCAGACCGGTTGTCTTTTTTTAGTGACACCCATCCAGCCCGGGCCAACCAGTTTTTCTTCAGTGAGTTTGTGACAGCTCTGGCATTTCAGGCCATACGTGGCTTTTCCGGCATCGACCATGGCTTTGTCAAGCGGAGTACTAAGGGTAATATCTCCTTCTTTGATTTCGGAGCCATGGGTTTCGGGCTGGTCCTTGGTCAGTTCCTGCACATCAATGGGCTTCGGGTCTTCTTTTACCCCTTCGTTGCAGGAAGTGATTAAGCAGGCTGCACTTAGCAGCACGGTGGAGAGAATCAGATTGCGTTTCATGATTTGTTTTTTTTGTTGAGTTAAATGAAGTTGTACTTCTAAAGTTAAAAAAGATACTTATGTCTTTTGTGACGCAAATGTATTTTCCGGAAAAAGGGCGGGTTCTGATCTTTATCAATCACTATTGTGATAGTTGTCACCTTTAGGGGCTAAATTTCTTCCAGGTAATGTCAGGAGGTATGTGACCGGCATCATTTCAATGGTTGATACTGGTCAGTGCAATAAGGTAATATACCCGATATCTTTGGCAATTATTCAAAAATATATGTTTTTCTCAAAATCATTCGGATATGCCCTTCGCGGGGTACTTTTTGTAGCATTGATACATCAGGAAGGTCGAAGAGTTCAATTGGACGAAATGGCGGAAAAACTGCAAGTTCCCCGTCATTTTCTGGCTAAAATCATGAAACTGATGGTAAAGGAGGGGATTCTTCACTCCACGAAGGGGCCTTATGGTGGTTTTTCATTAACTGATCATTCATTAAATAAAAAAATTATACATATAGTAAGGATAACTGATGGTGTGGAACAATTTAATACCTGTGTCTTAAGTTTGCGAAAATGTAAAAATGACAATCCATGCCCCCTCCACTATCAGATGATGAAACTTCGGGATGATATGCTGGCTGAGTTTTCGGCCCGAACACTCGGGGACCTGCTCGACGAAAAGAATCCGAATTT
>CAUJFR010000017.1 GCA_963169885.1 Bacteroidota bacterium | reverse complement strand
TCAAACAGGTATACACCCTGAACCAATCCGGTTACACCCGTACTCGCATTATCGGGGGAACTTATTGTAAACTGAACAGGACCGGAAATCTTAGTCCACTGGTAAGCAATAATGGAACCATCCGGGTCGGAACCACTGCCATTCAGGGTTACACTGTTTGCCGGAAGAGTAATACTGATATCAGCACCGGCATTGGCTACAGGCGCCTGGTTAACATTACTGTTTACAGTAACCTGAACAGTATCTTTTGCGGCACCACCACTATTATCCGTTACAGTCAGTTCAAAACGATACACGCCTTGCACCAATCCGGTCACACCGGTACTGGCACTGGATGATGATGTAATTGTAAATTGGAGGGGACCAGATAATTTTGACCACTGATACGTGGCAATACTGCCATCCGGATCAGAACCAGTACCATTCAGTGTAACACTGTTTACCGGTAAAGTGATTGTCTGATCTGCTCCTGCATTGGCAGAAGGCAATTGATTCAACGAAGCATTTACTGTAACCTGTACCGTATCCTTATCCGTTGCGCCACTGTTGTCGGTAACGGTGAGTTCAAAACGATACACCCCTTGTACCAGGCTGGTAACACCCGTACTGGCGCTCGATGCAGCGGTGATTGAATACTGCGCTGGACCGGCAATCTTAACCCACTGATAGCCCGATATATTTCCATCCGGGTCAGAACCACTGCCATTCAGGGTTACTGTGCTGACGGGTAATACAATCGACTGATCCACCCCGGCATTTGCAACGGGTGCCTGATTGACATAGGCGTTTACGGTAATCTGAACGGTATCTTTATCCGTTGCACCGCTGTTGTCGGTTACAGTAAGTTCAAAACGATACACCCCTTGTACCAGGCTGGTAACACCGGTACTGGCATTGGCAGGTGATGTAATAGTATATTGTGCCGGACCGGCAATTTTTGACCACAAATAATTGGTAATGCTGCCATCGGGATCGGAGCCACTACCATTCAGTGTAACACTGTTTACCGGCAATGTGATCACCTGGTCAGTACCCGCATTAGCGGATGGTAATTGATTAAGTGCTGCATTAACAGTAACCTGTACGGTATCTTTATCAGCTGCACCACTGTTGTCGGTTGCGGTCAGTTCAAAGCGGTATACACCCTGAACCAGGCCGGTTACCGTAGTAACAGCAGCATTGCTGGTTGTAATGGTAAACTGGGTTGGACCGGCAATCTTTGTCCACTGGTAAGTGGCAATAGTTCCGTCAGGGTCTGTAGCACTACCATTCAATGTAACGGTGCTGACCGGCAGGGTGATTGTCTGATCGGCTCCGGCATTTGCCACTGGAACCTGGTTCACTGCTGCATTAACCGTAACCTGTACGGTATCTTTATCCGCTGCACCACTGTTGTCGGTTGCAGTCAGTTCAAAGCGGTATACACCCTGAACCAGGCCGGTTACCGTACTAACAGCAGTATTGCTGGTTGTAATGGTAAACTGGGTTGGACCGGCAATCTTTGTCCACTGGTAGGTGGCAATAGTTCCGTCAGGGTCTGTAGCACTACCATTCAATGTAACGGTGCTGACCGGCAGGGTGATTGTCTGATCGGCTCCTGCATTTGCTACTGGAACCTGGTTGACTGGCGGGGGTGCAGAAAGCCTGGAAAATATCCAGTCAACCATATTTCCTACGTCATTAAAATTACGCGTTGAATCAGCTTGTGTTATGTTAATAGAATACCCTGGTAGTATCGGTGCCACTCCATTAAGAAATAATGGAAAATTACCAATTACAGTATTACTAGAAACTGTTGCGCCTGAATTATTTGAAACTGTATTAGATCCATTATTGATAAAATAATTACCTGTTACATTCCCCCCTGAAGTCCCTGAATTACCAGAAGTATATACCGGAGTCGCCTCTGCATTTTTAAGAATATTCCCTGTAACATTAGGAGTAAGGTTAGATACGATTTCAGGATAAACAGCATTTCTCTGCAAATAAGCCCCATATTCTGTATTCAAGCCGCTTCTAACACTATCAGAGACATTATGGAATACTTGTGAATTACCAAATCCAAAAACCAGTATTGAAGAACCAGTGCCATTTACGACCATATTATTGTAGATCCTGACAGCTTCTATATTCCCACCAGAGAGTATTCCTGATTTATGACTGCTCTGATTTGCAACCCCATACCGTCTTACAAGGTTATTATAAATCTTACACCCTTTTAATGAGTTAGACAACTGTATACCGTCCAGTTTGGTACTATCAACTATATTGTTATAAATTTCAACACTGTCCATTCTAGGAGGAGGACCATATGTAGTACTATTCCCCACTTCAACACCAGATATACCAGTATGTCCAATATACATTCCTTCTGCATTTGTACGCCTGATATAATTGTCATGTATTTTAACCCCACGTAAAAGAAATTTATCAAACTGGCCTTGCGAATAAGGTTTAGCATTAATCTTATACATCATTCCTAGTTCTGCATGATTGATTGAAACACCGCTAATCTCAATATGATGCGCCCAATTGACCACCATGCCGATCCTTGTTACACTGGCGGTTGGCAAATTGCTATTATCAACAATCCAACCATATGGGTATCCTTTTGAACGAAGTAAAGTACCATCAAATTTTACATAACACATAACAGCGGTATCTCTGTCTGCTAGGCTAAAAAAACCATTATTCGTAATTACAACAGGCTGGTCCTTAGGGGCAACAATTATCGGACAGCCTGGGCCTCCACCAATATCACCAATTGAAAACCCGGTTGTATATGACCCTCCGGGAATATATAGTGTATCTCCACCCATGAGGCCGGGAACAGTATTATCCCTTGTCAAATAAGGACGATACAGTTGTGTTGCGTCATTTTTAGGCAAAATAAAAGCTTGTGGAGTTCCTGTGCGGCAAGGACGAATATTCTTTTTCATATAGTCAATAACCGAAACGACCACTGTATCAGAAAAAGCACCATTCGTTGTAAGTTTGAAAAAATATGTACCTTCTAAGAGCCCTGTAACGTTAGTAATAGGTGTAGTCGGGTTTGTGATCACCTGGGTTCCGGGTCCACTGATTTTAGACCAGAGATAAGAAGTAGCCCCGGTTGAAGCACTTGCATTTAATACAGCCGTATCCGGGCGCATCTGGTTCAGGTAAATCACCGTATCTGTACCGGCATTTGCTGTACCGGGAAGTCCTGATAAAGGAAGTACAGACACAACAACCGTATCAAGGTCTGAAGCGCCACTGTTATCTGTTGCACGAAGTTCGAACTGATATGTACCCTGAACCAGGTTGGTAATACTCGTTTGTGCAGATCCTGAGCTGCCAATAGTGAAGGTAGCAGGTCCAGCCACTTTTGTCCAGGCACAAGCACTTATACTTCCATCCGGATCAGAAGCCGAACCGGTTAAGGTGACCGTGTTCAGCGGTAAGGTGATTGTTTGATCAGTACCGGCATTCGCCACTGGAGGCTGATTGGCTGTTTGAGTGCCTTTTCGTTGTTTGAGCATCCAGGTATATATATTATCGCCTGCTTCTGTCCAGGTTGGATTATACCAGGTATTCCAACAACAATGTCCACCCACATATTGTGTATATCGAGCAGATCCTAAAACAGCTGCATTCATAGTGTCTCTTACTTTATCCATTGACCTATAGTCTGTTGTACCCTCGAACCCCCACCACTTTCCGCCTGTCAATGATAAAAACTTCATGTCCCCTATGACAGGTGGAGGTGGGGCAGACATTGCAACAACAGCTGCAATTCTATTTGCATATGTCATGTTTGCAGAAACATATGTATCCCAACTACAACCGCCCATAGAAAGTCCGGTCAGATAAACTCTATTAATATCTACCCTCCAACGGAGGCAAACTGAGTCAATTTTTTTATTTATTGAAGTGGCTGAAGGCCATGAAGCTGTTGGTTGAATTGAAATAACAATCGGCTTTTCAGTAGTGCCATTAACCACAAATTGCATATTATGGCCCTGTGCAATAAAGTTGGATGGCCCGTAAAGAAGTAATTTACTTGCATCAGTTCCAACTTCACCAATTCCCGGTATGAATATAATTACCGGATAATTCTGCCCTGAAGTGCTGTAGTCATCCGGCAGATGAACATAAGCATTCCAGCCATCAATTTTTGTGAGTGTTTGTTGTCCTGATACGGGTAACGTAATCAGAAGTGCAATCAGCCAGTACAGGCAGATACACTTAGCCTTAGTTTGTAGGGTAGGAGTCATTGCTACTAGGATTATTGGAATTCATTAGCAAATTAGTTAATCTGCATTTAATTAATGAACGAACAGGTTGAAAAAAAATGGTTTTTAGGTACTTTTACGCTGAGCCTTCTGTGTTTTCTCTTAAACTAATCAAGTAAAATTTGAACTGCTTTTGTTTTGCAAAAATTAATCCAATTCCGAAATATTCAATGAAAAACAAATCCTCAAACTATTCACATGTTTAGAATACTGTGAGTAACCGGTTTTATTTGACCCAAATCATTTCATTTTTTTGGCAACAATAAAATCCAAACCCATTTTATAATTCTAAAATCCGCACGAACTCCCGTTAGCCATTTGTATTTCCTGTGTGCCTGTTCTGGATTATATCCGTTGCCTGCGCTTTCGATATCGGTGCCTTGTTTCTGAGATACTGGTTAGCTGAAAACAAATCCCACTGGTACAGATGTTATATATTTAAATGATTATCATTGCGTTATAAATAAAATTATGATTAACGCAAACCACAGGTAGTTAAAAATCTACATGCTGTGACAGCGATTTTTTTTGTGGCTTACCCGTGTAACCTGTTGAAGTATCTCCGGAGATTGGCAATCCCGGGCAGTTTTGTTTATCTTGTGCTGCATCTAATCGCAAACCACCACTGAATCCGACCGCATGTTTACGATGAAAATTTTACTATGGGTCAGCCTTTTTATTGTATTCTATACCTATGCTGGCTATACACTGATCGCCTTGCTGTTGACCTGGATCAAAGAGAAACGAAAAATTGCTGCACCCGGAGAAGGTACTTTATTACCTGTAACATTGGTCATAGCCGCCTACAATGAGGAGATTTGCATTGAAGAAAAAATCAGGAACTGCCTGGAGCTGGATTATCCGGAAAATGCATTAAAAATTATCATTATTTCTGACGGGTCTTCGGACAGGACACCTGACATTATAGGCCGCTATTCCCGGATTCTGCATTTACATGAAGACAAACGGGAAGGAAAAGTAGCGGCTATCGACCGGGCCATTAAGTTTGTGGAAACACCGGTGGTGATTTTTACGGATGCCAATACCTTTTTAAATCCGGGTGCGGTCAAAAATATTGTACGGCATTATAATGACCCCAAAACCGGCGGGGTGGCCGGAGAAAAAAGAGTCCGCCGGGAAGGAGATCAGGACTTGTCCGGTGCTGGTGAAGGCCTTTACTGGAAGTATGAATCCCTCCTGAAAAAGATTGATGCAGATTGCTATAGTGTGGTTGGAGCAGCGGGAGAGCTTTTCTCCGTCCGGACCGCACTATATGTGAATCCCGGAACAGATGTTATTCTCGACGATTTCCTTATTTCGTTGGATATCTGCCGCAAAGGCTACCGGGTGGCGTATGAACCGGATGCCTATGCCGTTGAAGGACCATCCGCTTCCATGAAGGAGGAGCAGAAAAGAAAAGTTCGGATCAGTGCCGGCGCCTTCCAGGCAATGTTGCGTATGGCTGACCTGATGAATCTTTTCCGGTACCCGAAACTGGGATTTCTGTATCTCTCCCACCGGGTTTTCCGTTGGACGATATGCCCTTTATTATTACCGTTGATCCTGGCATTGAATAGCTGGCTGGTGTGGAAAAATGCCGGTACAATATATACGGTACTCCTGACCGGACAGCTCCTGTTTTATGGCCTTGCGGGCCTGGGGGCATTACTGGCCTTGCGAAAAATCGTATTTAAACCAGCCCACCTCGCCTATTATTTTCTGTTTATAAATATCTCTTTATACCTGGGTTTTGTGCGCTTTTTGAAAGGCAACCAGAGCGTCTTGTGGGAAAAAGCAAAAAGATCCTGAAATCAACTATCAAATTCACGAAAGTTAACGACTGACCATTATGACTACCGTTCAGCAAATTGCCTTTTTTATCCTGCTGTTTATCGAGTTGCTGGTAGCGGCCTATTTCCTGATTCCATTTTTTATGTTGCTGGTACACCAATTGTGGGTCAGCAACAGTAAAAAAAGACGGATTGACCGTTTACCGGTCCTGACGGAAAAAAGACACCGGTTTCACCTGATTATCACTGCGCACGAAGAAACTGAATTTATTCCTCCCCTGCTGGATTCAATCCGCCGTCAGACCTATGGTGAGCATACCACCTACCTGGTGATGGATTGCTGCGATCCTGCTTTGATTTTTGATGATGAACGGACCGTGACCCTCCACCCTCCGGAACCACTGAATTCAAAAATCAGGTCGATAGAATATGCCATTAGTGCATTCCGGGATGAGCCTGATGCCATTATCATATTAGATGCGGACAACCTGATTCATCCAAATTTTATGGCAACCATGAACCTGTATTTCCAGAAGGGATTCCAGGCGGTACAGGCCGATTTCAGGGCAAAAAATGCGGATTCTGATTTTGCAAAAATGGATGCCATGGGTGATTTGTTCAACTTCTTTGTGGAAAGAGAAATGCGTATGGAAATCGGTGTTTCCTCTGCCATCTGGGGTGCAGGCATTGCCTTTGCCTACCCGCTTTATGAGGGTATACGGTATAAAGATGCCCTGGGAGGGTTTGATAAAATGCTGCAAATCCACCTGGCAACCCAGGTAAAACAAATCGGGTTTGCCCGGGAAGCAATCCTTTACGATGAAAAAATTTCAGACGGTGCCGCACTGGAGAAACAACGTACCCGCTGGATCAGCTCACAGTTTAAGTACAAACAGGCCAATTTCAGGTTCCTGCTTACGGCGATCCGGAACCTGGATCTGAAACGAATCTTCTTTGGTTTTAATAATGTACGCCCTCCATTGTATATGCTGCTCGGTCTGGCTGGTGTTTTTTTCCTGTTCCACCTTTTTTACAAGCCGGTATTCAGCCTGGTTTGGGTAATTATCATGGCGGTTTTTGCCATCAGTTATATACTGATCGTACGGGTCCGTGCCGGCCGTAACTATCGTTTTTCAAGAACCTTGCTTCAATTACCCCGGTTTATTTTCCGGCAGGTACTGGCTACGCTTAAGATCAAGCAGGCAAAAAAATCATTTATGAAGACCAGGCATACCAAACTGGTTTACATTACTGATTTGTTGAAGGAGTCACAGCAGCCGGTGGATTGATTTTCACCAATGCCTCTTCGAGTGTCATTCCCAGCAGGCTTTCCAGCATATATTTGGACGTATTCAGGTCTTTCAACAGGTTGATCTTCTTGACCAGTTCAGCCTGGTATCTTTTTGATGCGTCAGAAAGCGTTTCCAGTGTCACTTCGTTTTTGGCAAACTTTGCTTCTGTTTTCTTCCAGATTACCAGTTCATCCTGCAGGATTGCTTCATGAAGGGCCAGCAGGAACATATTGGCCCTGTAGGCCTGGTATTGCAGTTTAATTGCCTGGCGGATCTCATATACTTTCACATCCAATTCCGCCTTTTTGAGCTCAATATTAGCTTTGGAAATCTGAACATCCCTTGATTTGGTGAAAAAATAACCAAGTGGCAGATTCATGCTTAGGTTATACCGGGGGAAAAACAGGTTGGCATTATTGGTGCTACTACTATTTATATTAGCTTCATTCAGATTGAAATTTGCCCCGATATTATTCAGCCAGGCTGCCCGGTTTTTCTTCATCTCATACTTTTTTACATCCAGGCCTCTTTGTTCGACTATGACATTCCTGTTACCGATTGCCAAATCAGCCAGTTTTTCAGAAATAGTATCCTGAAGGTTAAAACCGGGATTGCCAACTGAATCAAGTAGGGATTGGGCCCTAGTTGTGGCAAAAAATAGCAAAGAAAAAATGAGGAATACGAATTTCATAAAATCATTTTTGAAGTTTGCAAATGACGTACTCTGACAATTATTGCCAGACATGGATAAAACAGAAAGCTACCTGGCACTTGACCAATTGCCTCCTGACCAAATTGTGAAACAATAAAGCTAAAAACACATGTTGTAACAGCAAGTAAAATCAGTTTCATGATCCTATTAGTTGATGCATAAAATGCTCTCACCCCAGACACTAATATAACAAAATATAAAATACATTGCAAGGTAAATCCGATCCAGCCAGTTTCAATTGCTGTTTTAAGAAAGCCACTATCAGGGGGAAAGCCAGCTAATATATGATTAGGATTATAATTTAGTCCATTCATGCCACTTGTAGCTAATCCGCCTCCTAGTGGCTGACTCAGAATATAAGGCTGGATAAATTTCCTGTTATCATCTCTTACCTTCATTGATGCATCTTCTTTAAAGTTAAAAGCTGATCGTATCCGGTCAACGGTGGGGTTACCATAAACTGGTCCAAACAAAATAAAGACAAAAGCCAAAAAACAAAATGCTGAGAAAATTAAAGTTTTGATCTGGTTAATACTCATTAAAATGTATAAAAACAAGCCCGCTATAATGGTAAAATATGCCGTACGAGTCCCTGAATAGGCTACGCCCAGCATTATAAAAAGTAAAGAAAGCAGGCCCATCGTTTTGAATTTCAGGTTTTTCTGCTGCAAAATCAGCACAAAAACAATAACGGCAGTTGACCCCATTAAAATACCAAAAGCAGCCGGATCCGATAAAATTGAGAACTTTCGCATTATACCAGTGTCTAAGAAATATAATCCAGCTCTTCCTGGAACACTGTAGACCCAATCAATTTCAAAATTAAAAAAACCAAACCATTCCTGATAGCAAGCATATACACCCGCAATAAAAGCTAATGTTATCCAAATCCTTAAAAAAACAAATATCCTCCGGAGTGAGGTAAACACGTTTAATCCAAGAATATAAATAACAACTAGTTGAAGAAATTTTCTGAATACAAAAAACCAGCCCTCAAATGAACTAGCGTTTGGGTTTAAACTTTCAATCAATAAGAGCAATAAAAAGATGAAATATCCGTAAGATATTGCATGCCCGTTCCCCCAGAAAATCTGATGTCTTCTCCTTATTGAATCAAGTATGAGTCCCAAAAATGAAGTCCAGATCAAAATGTCAATGTAAAATGCAGATGGGAAAGTCTGACCTACCAGCCTGCCTAGAAAAAAAATAAAAAATCCAGAGGCCAACGCTAAGTAAAAACCAAACCTATAATCAACAATTGCATAAAGACCTATAGCTAATCCCATTAAAAGAAAAGGCAAAGAATATCCAATATATGAATTGGATACAACATAAATAAATGTTGCTAGTACAGTTGCAAGAACACTGAACAATAATACTAAATATTTGTAATGCAGTTTCAATACCAGTCAATTAACTATATAAAGAGAATTTTAATATACAGTAAAGAAATAATCATAAATATAAATATTATAACTGCAATTTCCAGTAAACTTTTCTTGTTCTGTCTATAGTTTCGGTTATTCATTATCACTTTCTTTAAATAAAAATATTTAAAGCAAATTCTTATTATTATAAAATTTTTATTCTACTCGTTTTCAATGACAGAAATCATATTTGAAAACTCTATAGCTCTTTGCTTCCAAGAATTTCCACTGGCAAATGCAATCCTGATATTTTGTTTTTCATATGAGTCAGACTGTAAAACCTGAAAAAGCAACTTTCCGAATTCATATTGATCCTCTGCAATATCAGCAACTTCCCTGAATTCATCCAATACAGCAAAAGATGTCATAACAACAGGCAAACCGCCTGCTAGATACTCGTTTATTTTCAATGGATAGATACCTTTATTAAAATCAGACTTAGCAAAAGGAATAATACCTACTGAAAAACGACTTACAAAGGCAGGCAACTCTTCCACACTCTTTGGTCCGTACATTACAACATTGTCGTATTTTTTCAACACTTTTTCCCCGGCACTAAAATTACATCTTCCCACAAATTCAAATGTGTAATCGGAGAATTGCTTAAATAAAAACTCGAGCAATTCGTAGTCAAGCCTTTCGTCAATACTACCAATATAACCGATTATTTTTGTTTTATTCTGAATCCGGTCATATTTACCTTTGGCAAATAATGAAAAATTGACTGCGTTCTTAATTAAAAAACATCGTTTTGCCAGTAATTTCTTTCGAGAAAAAAGCCCTTCAGATGTTGTTATTACGCCATCGCTGATACGCATCAGATTCATTTCATGTCTTCCTCCATGCTTTTTTAGCCACTTAGCCGCATTGATCTCATCGTAGCAATAATATAACAGCGTTTTCTCTTTAAACCGTTTTGCAGTCACTTCGCCCAACGAAGGCATAAATGCATTAATATGAATCAGATCTTTAGTCATATCCAAATCCCGCAAAACTTTGTTAACAGCTACTGAAAGCCTTAAGCCATTCAGTTTCAACAAACTTCTGTATAACCATCCATTGCTTAGAAAATTCACTGGAAATAGTAAAGGAGGAACATAAAGATATAATTCTGAGTCTTCTGCCTGCCCAATTTTTTTTAACCGTGATCGAAACCCGGTAACCCTGAGAACAGACTGGAAATCGCCTTTGAAAATGAACTGTACTAGATCCTTATAAGTAAACGGATAATCGACATATAATAACTTGTTCCTAGTGGATAATTCTTTTGAAATTTCAACGATCGTCTTCGCATAATTACCGCCCCATTCTGAAGCGGAAATACAAATAATGTTTCTTCCTGTCATTGTACAACAAATTTGTGGATCCAATAATCAAAATACGTAAACTATCTCATACGTCTGTTCATTTTAAATTTTCTCAAACCCTTTAAAGCAATAATATAATATTCCTTATACAAATGGGGAATATTAAGTAACACCTGACTGGTTCTAACTCCCAGTGTTTTAAATAAAACAATCTGTGTGATTATAAAAACAATTACATATGTCGATAATGTTCCGGTGGCTGCTCCATAAACACCAAACAACTTAATAAACAAATAATTTAACACCAGATTCAAAAAGGCGATAAAAAGCATCAGCCAAAAATTAACATGTGGCTTTCCTCGAGCATCCATAATATTTCCGAACTGCTTTAAAAAAGGCAAAAAAAGTGAATAAAAAATAAGAAGCCTGATAACTGGAACAGCCATAATATATTTTTCACCCACTAAAAATAAAATAATCCATTTCGTAAATAAAAGAACAAACAAAACCATTGGCAGTATTAAAGTCAATGAAGCGGCTACAGTTTTCTCGTAAATATTCCGGACATCAGCAACAGTTCCATTTGTAGCCAGTTGAGCTGCTCTCGGGAACATTATATCTCCAAATACCTGAGAAGGTATATCTGCAAAATGTAATAACCTTGCCCCAGTGCTATAGAAAGATGATGCGAAAGGAGAAACAAATCTGGATGTCATAAAGCTGTCGGCACTTACAAAAACCAAGGAAAAAAAATTATTACCTAATACATATTTACTATATCGCAGAAATTCCCGGACTTTTAAAAAACTATGCCTAAATCTAACGGGCTCATCTTTCATATAAACCAACAGTGCATATATTACAGACGGGAGGATTGATAATGAATAAAATATAACTACCAGGTTTTTCGAAGGGATTGTTCCTGATAAAAACCAAAAAATGGTTGTGGCAAAAAAAACAGTATTTCGAATAAAATATATCCAGAAGATTTCCCGGAACTTATATCTTGAATAAAACAGATTCTCAAACCACGAAAACGGCCCGAGGAACAATATCCCGATCGAAGACCATTGCAACATTTCTCCAAGTCCATGTGCATGTAATAAATCCGCAAAGTGCGGACCCAGAAAAATTAAAGCAAAAAATAACAAAAGTGTAAAAGCTGTATTTATGAATAAAGCTGCAGCTTCAACAACCGGCCTTTCCTCCTGCACTGTTGAGTTAATAAACCTTATATAGCCGTTTTTCACAAGAGCATTCCGGCAAGTTTCAATTATTGAACTTATTATCACAAACAACCCCCAGACTCCGAAATCTTCAGGATCAAAAACACGGGCCAACAACATAAAGGACAACATCCCTAAAATGATGGAGAAAAGCTTTTGCATCATTGCGTATTTCCCGCTGTGAATCCAATATGAATATTTTGCTGTCATTTATCTTTTTGAGGGTAGGAAAATAAAAAATGCCAATTATGCTTCTTAACAATTGAAAAGACAAGAATCGGCACTATAATGGCCAACGCCATACTTACGGGCACGATGTACCATAAATTGTCAACTTTAGCCAACTTAAGAAAAACAATTCTGACCAATGCGATGATGTGAATATGAATAATATATATATACAAAGAGTGCTTCCCAATATATTTCAGCCAAGGTATTTTACCCCAAGCTTCCAGTAAACGGCTGACCAAGTAAAAAACAAAACAGGCAACCAGGATGATCAACAGATATGGGCCCATCTCCCACCAATGGCCGGTCTGATAATTGACCCCGATAGTCCGAAGCCAGTATAACTGACCGGCTATAAAAACGGGGGCCACAAGCAAAAGCAGGATGAGGTTTTTCTTCGTTGGCAATGACTCCCATTTACTCACCTGATCAGACAAAATAGCACCGGCCACCAGGAATATATAATGATAGGCAATATCTAAAAAGAAACTCCATGGACCAAGATAAAAACTGGCAAAATGAAGTATAAGGGCTAGTAATAAGTGTGTTATACTATTCTTGCCTAAAACCGGAGACAATAATAAATAAAGAACCGTAGAGTTAAACAAGGCCAGCAGGTACCACATATGGTCTAGTTCACGTGGTTGCATAACGATATACAGGAAATCCCTGGCAGTCCGCTCCGAATTGGTATAGGCAGAGAAAACCCATTGCAGGCTGATGAGGAACACCGACCAGATAATGTACGGATAGAGGAGATTGGCTGCTTTCGTACTGATCAACTGCCCAACCCCTCTTTTCTTTAATGAAGTGGACAGAAAAACACCTGATAATACAAAGAAAATCGGCATCCTGACATTATAAAGAAACTCTTGAACGGAATACAAAAGCGTGGAGACTTCTACCCCGGCCCTTTTTAAACCCACCAGACAATGCCTGTAGACTACCAGCAGGATCGCAATACCCCGGGCATAATCCACCCATCCAAAATGGATAACCCGTTTTGTAATTGGTTTTATCAGTTTATCAACATCTGTTTTACTGTTCAAAATGCCCCCAGGTTTTGCTTAGAGATTAATATCGCTGTTTTCCACCTTATTGAGTACGGCACCCAGGAATTTGGATTTCACCGTTTTAAAATACTTGATCGAATCCTTGTCGGCTGGTTTGATTTCAGCGGTCGCTGAGAAGATAGCCAGGATTCCATCCGCATACTGAGAAAGTTCCTTAGTGTCTGTAAAACCATTCAGGGGAGCGCCCTCCATCAGTATAAAATCATACTGTTGCAAAAAGGTCTGCAGGTGGTTCAGCAGGTGGTCTTTGGGAAGAATTTCTGTGGGTGTGTAATCACCTCCCTGGCAGCCAATAATATCCACGTTTTCCACGCCGGTATTGGTAATCAGGTCAGTTATTTCAGCTGCTTTCACATCATGACCTTCGGCGGAATATTTCTCCAGGGTTGGTTTTGCATCATTATAGACAGTAAGGTCATTATTACAAAAGTTCGTATCCAGCAGCAACACTTTTTTCTTACTCAGGCTGAGGCTGAAAGCCAGTGCCTGTATGAGCGTCGTTTTACCTTGCTGTGGTTCCGTACTGGTAAATAAAATAACCCTTTTGCCACTGCTCTCAATTTCGTAGCGCAGTTTTCTTAATAACTCCCGGAATGTATTATGCCGGTTATTGTCGCTATTTTCTTCCACCTGGGTCACCTGTTCTTTTATCCGGGTGGCTTTCAGGTTAACTATATTGATGGTTCCAATTAAAGGCAGACCAGTCAGTCGCTGAAACTGTTGCGGGGTTTTAATTGACTGATCGATATAGGCGAGGAAAATAAATACAAGAGCAGAGATCACAATTCCACTAAATCCGGCGAGCGCCATAATGATCAGTCGCTTGGAGGGCTCGGCCTTTAAGGCAGGTTGACCATAGAGGGTTTGTTTGAAATTAGATACCCCTGTCTCATTAATACTGGAAGCCAACGTAAGCCTTTCCTTGGCACTGGTGTATTCCAGCATGGCCACTTCAATTTCCTTATCCAGTTGTACGAGACGGCCCGATTTATCCGGGGAAGCCGCTGAGATAAAAGATCCGGCTTCGGCCAGTTTACCCCGATAGAAGGTGATTTTTGAATTGGCAGAACGAAGCCGTCCCTCCAGATCAATTTTTGTTTGCATCAGGGAGTTGCGCTGCGAGTTGTTATATCCGCTATTATCCGTGGTAATGCCCCCGGTAGGTGCAGACAACTTCAGTCTCCGCTGCAGGTCGTCCAGCCTGAGTTTCATTTCCTGGTCTGTAGCCCCCTGCTTAATATATTTATCATACAGGTCATTGTACTCTTTACGCAGCCGGAAATATTCCTGGTTGTCCGCATTGTTAGTAACTGGTGCAGGTGCTTCCCCGAGAGATTTCAGTTGCAGGTCAATCTGCTCCATTTGGTAAGAAAGGTTTTGCACCCGTGAAATTTCTTCCGCCAGTGAAGATTCGTACATACTGATCTGGCTGAGTTTATTCGCCCCTACCAGATTAGGATCCATTGTAGAAACGACCGAATCATCCAGATACTGGCTTTTAGCCCTGATCTTTTCATCCAGTTCAGCTTTACGCTTTACCACCAGCGAATCCATAGCAACCATTGACTCCAGGGACCGTTCCCTTCTGAAAGCCTCATAGTAACGGTGAAATTCGGTAATCAGGTTATTGACCACAAAGGCAGACAACTCCGGGTTGACAGAATGATAAAGTATATTGATATAATCGGTTCGCTGAAACCTCGAAACATGCAAAAATTTTCGCATATTATCCAGGTCATATCCATATTCCTTCAATAGTTCCTGCAACTGTTTTTCCGCTTTAATACCGGAGCGAAGCATTTGCATGGAACTGTATTTCTCGTTGAGAATTTTCCGGACACTATCGGTATTGACGCCTTTCAGCAGTTCATTTTTTTCCCATTTTGATTTATCGGGTACAATAAAGGCTGACTCATTCCCGAAATCATGCAGGAGCAGTTTATATGAAAGCAGGTTCAATACTTTGGGCGAGTTGATGTTTTCAATTACGTTATTGAATTTCACATCAATCTGGGGGATGTTAAAAATGTCGTCCGAAAGCTTGATTTCTTCACTGATTGTAAAGCCGGTGGACATCTGGGCCTGGGATTTAAACAAAGGCTTTTTGTTCATCGTCAGAAGGAAAGCCGCCACAATACCGGCCAGGCCTGCCGCCAGAATGATCCATTTTCTTTTGAAAATAATGCGGAAAAAATAGATGAGTTCCATAATAGAGTATAAGATACGGTGTAAATAAAATAAAAAAAGTCCGGTAATTTAAATTACCGGACTAAAATTACTAACGATTCTTTATCAGTTTAAACGTCCGAGGGGGTAGTGTTTTGTCTGATCCCCTTATTTCCAGGATGTAGACACCGGCGGTAAGTTGTTCGCCCGGTATCTGGAGTTGTTGCCTCCACTCTCCTTTCCTGAGTCCGCTGAAGTCTTTATTGTAAACCACATGTCCGGCTGCATCTGTCAGGCGAATGGTCACCCGATCCAGGTCTTTTTCCAGTGACAGGGATACATTGATATCATCTGCGAAAGGATTCGGGTAAACCGATACCTGAGATACTGCTTCTGCTGTAGCTACAGGACCTTTTGCTGAAGTCGCTATTACAGCAGGCTGTATTTTAGCCGGCTTTTTATCCAGCACGATGAACTGCTCAATACCTCTGCCTGATCCACCGTTATTGGTGGTGTCGCCACGCTTGTATCCGTTGATAACCATACCGTTAAGGTAAGCATACATGGAGTAAGTGCCAAGCGATACATCAATAAATACTTCACCATTATTATCCGGCTTAACATCATCAATTTGTACCACCTGACTGATATTGAAGGAGGCATTCAGTGAAACACTCTTTCCATTAATGGTATAGATACAGGTCCTGTCTCCGGCTCCGTTACGGCTTCCGCTGAATACGAATGAATAGAGCAGGTTCTGATTCAGGTTGGAGATTTTCAGTGTGGAAACCACTCCGATATCCACCCACCATGAACTTCGCAGCACGTTATCAGGCCAAACACCACTGTTATTACCGGTAATCATACCACTAGGGTTATCCCCGCTGAAGTTATTAACTACGGTCATTTCAAGACCAGAAACGTTATTGAGGTCATTACGAAGATTCGTAAATACCCGGCCTTGTTCCGGAGCTCGGGATGTATTATTCCATGGTGCCGGAGCGCTATTCTGACGATTGAAATTGATATTTACTGTATAACTGAAAGTAGATGTGCTTGCCACATTGGTAAAGGCAGAGTAAACCCCGTTACGGATACCTCTTACTTTATAATAGTACACTTTGGCTGGCAGCAGGTTGAAACCATCGGTATAAGTAGCTTCACTGGCCGCTGTAGTATCCAGAATGGTGTAGACACCATTGTAAGATTCAGCACGAAGTACTTCAAAACCACTCTCATCGCTGGACTTATCACTCCAGGTCAGTTTGATCTGTGTTTTAGAGATCGCCTGAGCAACCAGATTGGATGGCGGGAACGGAGTTCCATCATCCTCATAAGACTGGATTACTACTGCACCCAGGTAAGCATACGGTGAAGTACCTGCTTTAGTACATTCGAACGTGATCTGACCATTAACATCTGCCTGCAGCCCATTGATCTGAACCGTACGGTTCGTATTGTTAGCCGCATTCAGGGTAACAGACTGTCCATTAGCTGTATACGTTGTACTTCTGTCGTCACCTGCCTGACGGCTGGCGAAGAATACCAGATTGTACCGGGTGTTGCCACCAGAGAGACCGGCAATACGGAGACGCATTGGGGTTGCGCTGCTCTGATAGTAAACCGTCTGCATGACCGCATCCGGGTAAATTCCAGAGTTATTACCTGTAGAAGCACCCAGGTTATTCGCCCCTTCCCAGGTATCCACCTGAGTAATGGAAATACCGGTTGGTGTTTCGCTGTCATCTATCATATTATTCAGCACTTTACCGGCAAAAGGAACACTGTTGAAATTATTCCAGGGTGATCCGCCCACCAGCGTAGTCGTATTGCTGAAGTTTACATAAACCGAGTTGAAAATATCCCTTACCACAACACGCAACGTAGCCGAGTTGCTGGCACCATGACTATCAGTAGCCGTGATGGTGATACCGTTGAAGATACCCAGGGTATTACCCGGAACTAACTGCAGGGTTCCTGTACCATTACCATTGTCCACCAGGGTGGCAAAAGCAGGCAGGTTAGTCGCAGTAAGTGTTACCACATCACCAGGCTCATCGGTTACAGTGATTGGCACATTCAGGGTTTCCTGGATCCGCATAGAGAGGTTAGTCTGAATGCTCATTACAGGAGCTCCATTACCAGTGGTTACGGATACCGTATCACTGAACGGAGAATTACCGATACCGTTAACCGCTCGTACTGTATAGAAATACTGTGTATTTCCGGCCAGGCCATTGTTCTGATAGCTTTGCAGGTTTACAAAATTACCTCCAGGGTTAAGCAGTGTATAAGGTCCGCCAATTGCAACGGCACGGTATACCTCGTAAGTGGTTTCATTATAAGCCGCATCGATCCAGTTCAGTTGTGCATTACCACCGTTTAACTGGGCAGTTAAATTACGTGGACGTGCAGGGGCTGAACCGTCATCATATACTTCTTCGATTACTACTGCATTCAGGTAGCCAAAGTTAGAACCGGTTCCTCTGGCCAGTGTCAGACCTAAGGTACCATCATTCTCAGGCACCAATGAAGGAATCGTAACTGTATTCTGAGTATTGCTGGCGGCATTCAATGTTACCGTCTGGCCCTTCATAGTATAATTTGAAGTCCGGTTGTCAGCAACACTTCCACGGCTGCCAAAGAAGGTAAATGAATACTTCTTATTCAGGTCCAGGCCGTAGAAACTAAGGTTCTGAACAGATGCATCAGTCCAATATGCTGAACGGATCACCGCGTCAGGATACACGCCGGAGTTATTACCGGTATTCGCACCCAGTACATTGGAACCGTTTCCGATATTACCCCAGGGGGTAAGGATACGCATACCAATCGCGGTTGTGGCACCTGTCTCATCTTTCAGGGAAGCAAAATTATCGTTCAAAGCCGGTTGCTTGGCTGTTGCATTCCATGGAGCAGGTGTGGCGATACTGCCATCGGTAAAGTTGATAAACAACTTACGTCCGGGAGTCACATCATTTACCAGTATGGTAAAGGTCTTACTGTCGATACCGAAGTTGCCATCGTCCACTGTTACATTTACAGTGTAGCTGCCATGATCTGCATAACCAGGTGCATAATTCAGTTGTACAGAATTACCATTGATTACAGGTGTCACAAATGAAGGCAGGCCACTGAAAGTCCAGGTTACTACATCTGCCGGATTTGCATCGGTGGCAGTGAGGGTAGCCTGTGTTGTCTGCATTTCATTAATGGTCACATTGCTGATAGTCGCAAGATCAGGGCTGAAATTATCATTTACAACCAGGCTGAAGCTGGTGGAACCACTACCGAAATCATCTGTTGCAGTGACTACGATATTGTTATATGTTCCTTGCTGAGCCAGGGTTGGGTTGAAACTAAGTGTACCAGTTCCGTTTGAACCGGCAGTAAAGCTGGCAAAAGCGGGAAGGTTGGTGAAGCTATATGTAATTGGTGAGTTCTGCGGGCTGCTGGCCTGCAGGCTTACCTGGAGTTGTGTGCCATGGCGCATTACTTTGTCTGTGATGGCACTTACTGAAGGAACTAAAGCAGTAGTAATTGCACTGTCACCGGCAGCTGCATATGATTCACCATTTGCATTGAAGGATGATACTTTGTAATAACGAACCGCGTTTGCAAACAGCCCCTGATCCGTATAAGTAGCACTATTCGCAGGCAGGCTTGCCAGTAATACAAAGTTCTGATCGTTGTCATCTGACTTATATACACGGAAACCGGTTTCATCTGCTGAATTATCAGTCCAGTTGATCTGAACAGAAGCATGATTAAGACCAGTAGCTGCTACTGCTGAAGGAGCTGCAGGAGGAACCGGTGCGGCCTGAGTAGTGGCGGAGGCCGGAGCCGGCTGGCCATTTATCAGACTGGCCAACTGTGCATCTGTGGCAGCGAAATCAAAGATTTCCATATTATCCAGTAATCCACTGAAATAAGTTGTGCCCGTAACATTACCAGAATTTGTTCCGGAAGTAATACCGATTGCGGACTCATTGGTAGTGGTACCCACACTGGTGAAATTCATAGCCAGGTTTGACGCGGCTAATACCCCATTCACATACAGTTTAAAGGTATTGGCATTGTATACCACGGCAATATGATTCCAGGCCGTGCTGGTATAAGGAGTACTGAGCTGTACCCTTGAATTATTGCTGGCAATATGCGCATAAAGAATATTTGTATTCAGGCGCAGGGTGATACCATCATCACTACCTCCAAAATCAAGAATTACACGGTTGCCGCTATTATTAGCTGACTTCATCCAGAAGGAAACCGTTTTCCCTCCATAACCACCACGCAGGTAATCCCCGGTTGCAGTAGTGACTGCCACAGACTGATTACTGCCATTGAAGCTGAGGGCATGAGTACCTTCCTGCTTGTCACCGGCATTAAATGTTGTGCCGTTATTAACAAGCACTTTGTTAAATGGTCCGGCATCGGCGAAGCTATTGTTAAACTTCCAGCTCGCCTGTGGTTCTGCATTAATTGAAGAACCGCCATTTGCATAAGTTGCACTTACCTGGTAATAGTAAGTCGTATTGGGTAACAGACCCGTTGTGTCAGTATACGTGTTGGTATTGGCTGCAGCGGTTCCGACTACTGCAAATCCGGCATTCGGACTCAGTGAACGGAATACCTGGAAGCCGGTTTCATTATTACTGTTATCTGTCCAGTTTACCTGTATAGATTTATGGGTCAGGGTCGTGGCAGTAACATTACCAGGCATTGCAGGTACAGGAGGTGTATTTACCGGGGGAATACCAAATACTGAATTACTGGATGCAGAAATATTACCTGCAGCATCTCTTGCTTTGACAATAAATACGTAGCCGCTGTCTGCCTGAGTCAGGTTAAAACAGTTAAAGCTGGTGGCAGAAGTAACAAATGACTTCACCCCATTGATAAAGATGTCATATTTAGAAACCCCTACATTATCAGTAGACGCATTCCAGGCCAGTGAAACTGAATTCGTAGTGGCCGAAGTGATACGCAGATTACCAGGTGTAGATGGCGCCTGGAAATCACCATTGGTGCTCACGGCTACTTCATCAGTTACGGCAGAAGCGCCGGTATTGTTCACCGCACGGATAATTACGTAATAGGTTGTATTTGGTAATAAACCGGTGGCGGTAAATGTTGTTACATCTTGTCCGGTAATACCTAACAGTTTGTAAGGACCGCCCGCTTGTGTGCCGGCATAAATTTCAAAATTCGTTTCATTGTTAGCCGGAGTTGGATTATCACTCCAGTCAATTTTTATCTGGCTGAGGGAAAGGGCATTTGCCAGCACATTACCTGGTTTATCAGGCTTGTTAGGGCCGTTCGCATTTACCACAGAAAAACCAGGCGAAGGAAGACTTTGACAACCGAAGACCTCTGTTACCGTAGCCACATAAGAACCCGGTGTGCTGGCAAGTAATGTATCTCTTGTTGATAAAACAGCCGGATTTCCTGTACGCACCCATGAATATGTCTGGAAAGTTGCAGGTAACATTAATGTTACCGCGTTACTGCCATCGGGAGCGGGTAAAACACGACTATGTATGCCTTTAACCTGAATATCCGGTGTTGTCGTTACATCTTTCAGTTTTACTACGATCGGGTTGGGTGACCAGGGTGACCAAACCGTACCTCGGCGGATACGGCAATCATAGGTACCAAAACTGGTAACTGTATAATTGTTAGAAGTTGCACCAGGTATAACCACTCCATTCTTACGCCATTCATAAGCAGTAAATCCAGGACTCAATCCGAGCGTAACATTAACCGCTTCTCCCTGACAAAATTCATACTTGCCAAAAAGAGGTACGGGGTTCGCTTTATGGGCTCTTAACATAAAGGGATAAAAATCCGGTTCACTCCAGGCATCATTCCAGCAGGAGTGACCACGGGTTGGATATTCTTTATAGGTATACGCACCACCAACGTTACGAATGGAATTGCCTAAAGCGGTAGACGAGGCAGGTGAAGGATTTTTATCCAACCCACCCTGAAAATGCCAGATACGAATGTACTTTAATGAATTCGCCGAACTCTGGAATGAACTGTTTGCGGCACTGATTGGTAAAGCGGCAGCCACCAGACCGGGATAACGGATGGAGAATTCCCAGCAAGCTGTACCACCGGCTGATAATCCGTTAACATATATACGATTGATATCTGCTTTATTTTGAGGAACCAGAAAATTCTGAAGCAATTCAGCTAATGCATCATATTGTGCGGGACCAAAGAAACCGTACTGATTCTGGGGATATAAAAGGAACCCGTCAAAAGCTCCGGAATTAACTGAATCCTTATGACGCTGACCACCATGGAAAAGCTGGTATTCATTGTCATAAATGTTCTCGTTTCCGCTTTCACCAAGTCCATGGAAAAAGATAAATACAGGGTACACTTTACCATCAGCTACATTGTGCTGATAGGTTTTGGGAAACTTCAGACGGAAGATATTCCCTTTGTAGATGTAACACTTGTAATCATCCGTGTTCCAGTTCAGACGGGTCGTTTTAACCCAGTCCCCAACCTGACCATAGGTCGGCTGTTGCACAAACCCGTTAACATACTCGATCACAGGATCGGCTGGGTTCATTACCTGCCCATTTCCATAAAAGGAAAGGAAGCAAGCCAATGTTGCGACTAAAAATTTTCTTAAAGACATTTTCATAAAGTTTTTTTAATACCGTTTGATTAAAAACAATAGTTTAATGATTCCAATACAGAATATTGAAAATCAACTACGTGAGAGCCTTTAGATAGGAATTTGGAAAGGTTTACGGTTTTGCTAGAATAAGCGGAAGACG
>CAUJFR010000016.1 GCA_963169885.1 Bacteroidota bacterium | reverse complement strand
ATATCTCCTTTTTTAATCAGGATTTTGGAGATGATATTTTCCGCGCCGCGTCCCTGGTGTGTGGGAATTAAATATTTGTATCCGTAAATTTCTTTTACCACCGATTCAAGGTGATAGAAATTACGGCTGCCGGCATAAGCTTCATCGCCCATCATCAGTCCGGCCCACTGTTGATCACTCATGGCACTGGTGCCACTGTCGGTCAGCAGGTCAATGTAGACATCTTCTGATTTTAATAAAAAGGTATTAAAGCCGGCTTCTTTCATGGCTTTCCGGCGTTGAGCAGGAGTGGTCATTTTGATTAGTTCCACCATTTTGATCTTATAGGGCTCGGCCCAGCTTCTTTTAATTATAGTACTCATTGTGAAAAGTTTTTAAGTTGAAAAGTTTATAGGTTGATAAGTTTAAAAGTTGAAAAGTTGACAGGTCCTCCTAAGGGCTGTTTCAGATTATTCAAACTCTTCGTCGTTTACTCATTACTCATTATTCATTACTCATTCACTGGTTTCAGTTTCGCCGTAAAATGTCTCAGTAATGGGGTTTCCTCTTTGATGATCATTCCTTTCAATTCATTCCGTTTGTTAAACACATCAATGATCACTTCGGCCACATAGTCGATATGGCTTTGGGTGTATACCCGGCGGGGGATGGCCAGTCTCACCAGTTCCAATGTTGCCGGAACCAGTTTGCCCTGTTCATCATATTTGCCAAACATGAGTGAACCGATTTCCACGGCCCGGATGCCACCTTCTTCATATAAGGCGCAAACCAGTGCCTGGCCCGGGTATTGATCCACGGGCACATGCGGTAAAAATTCTTTCGCATCGAGGTAGACCGCATGTCCGCCGGCGGGTTGCATCACAGGCACACCGGCATCGATCAGTTTATTGGTGAGGTATTCCATGCTGCGGATCCGGTATTGCAGGTAATGTTCATCCATGACCTCTTGTAATCCAATGGCAATCGCTTCGAGGTCGCGGCCGGCTAATCCACCGTAAGTCGTAAAGCCTTCGGTGATGATCAGGAGATTGCGGCATTGGATGGCGAGTTCCAGATTATTCATGGCCAGAAAGCCGCCGATATTGGCAAACGCATCCTTCTTGGCACTCATGGTACAGCCATCGGCATAAGAAAACATTTCGCGGGCAATTTCAGGTATTGGTTTATTGGCATAGCCTTCTTCCCGGATCTTGATAAACCAGGCATTTTCGGCAAACCGGCAGGCATCAATGAACAGCGGGATTTTGTATTCATCACATACTTTTCGGGTCTCCCGTATATTCTGCATACTGACCGGCTGACCACCTCCTGAGTTATTGGTGATGGTCATCATCACCAACGGTATGTTCGCCGCTCCTTTTTCTTCAATCGCTTTACGTAAAGCAGCAATATCCATATTACCCTTGAATGGGGCAGGGGTGCTGGGATGTTTGCCTTCCTCACAGATACAGTCAATACCCTCAGCGCCGGAGAATTCAATATTGGCCCGGGTGGTGTCAAAAAGGGTGTTGCTGATAAAATACTTTCCTTTTCCACCCAGCACGGTGAATAGTATCTTTTCAGAAGCCCTTCCCTGGTGGGTGGGAATGATATAATTCATATTGGTGATGCTGCGGACGGAATCTTCAAATTTGAAGAAACTGTTGCTGCCGGCGTAAGATTCATCACCCAGCATGATGCCGGCCCATTGGTTACTGCTCATGGCACTCGTACCGCTGTCGGTGAGCAGGTCGATCAGTACATCACTGGCTTTAATCCGGAAAGAATTATAATCGGCTTTTTTCAGAATTTCCCGGCGTTCTTCTTTTGTTGTAAAATAAATCGGTTCCACCGACTTAATACGAAAGGGTTCAATGATTGTTTTCATTGCAAGCTTTTAGGCGGCCTTGGCCGCAGATAATAAATAGGATTGTCGTAACGGGACGTTACTGCACTAAGTAGGCTTGCGGATGATATTTTTCCAGATGAGGGAGTTCATAATATAAAAATACCCGCCCAAATGTAGTCGGGGCGGGTCAAATCAGGTATGACAAAGGTCAGGCGCTGAACTGTTTCAGATGATGGTCAATATGTTTCCAGGCAGATTTGCTCCATTGTTCTTTCGTCATAAAACCAAAAACGGGGTGTTTTTTATCACTCAGGCCTGCTTCATTGAACTGGCTGATAAGATCAAGCAGTTTTGCTTTTTCCTGTTGGAAATCTCTTGGCTTAGCAATGGTGATATAGGTGGGATCGGTTGGTATTCCCTTTTTCCAGGGTTTTTCATCCCACAATGTTTTCTTGAATAATGGAAGGATCAGATTCATGAAGAAACTTCCTTTAATGGTTCGTATGCCAAGAGCTACTTCCAGCGGTTGTTGCAGGTGGGCCAGCATCTGGGCCACATCCATTTTGCCCCATAGACGTTGGGATTGAGGTGTGAGTGTATTGATCCGCTCAATGATTTCCTGTTTGACGGCGGGATCGAAAAGGCTTCTAACTTCCATGTTGGTTATTTGAAACGGAAAGTTCGGAAAAAAGGGTGAATAGTGAGTGGTGAGTGTCTTTTACCTTATTAACCTTTCCACTTATCAACCTGTCAACTTTGTCAACCTATCAACCTCCCTCAACATATCCTCGGCAACTGTTCTCCCGTCAGGTAATTCACCACCCTTCGCCCGCCGATGCGGCTCTTGAGGAGTACTTTACCAGGATGTTCAGTGCCGGCTTCGCCGATGATGGCCGCGTTGGTTCCATTTTCATCATTCCGTAACAGGGAGAGAAATTCATCTGCAATTTCTGCTTTTACGACAGCCAGGAATAAACCTTCATTCGCCACATAAAGCGGATCCAGTCCCAGCATCTCACAAGCGCCTTCCACCTGTTCATCCACTGGTATGGCTTTCTGATCGAGTTCAAAACCCAGTTGGGTCAGCTCAGCTATTTCATTTAATACAGAAGCCACTCCGCCACGGGTGGGATCACGCATAAACTTAATAGCATGCCCAAAACGGTCAATCAGTTTCTCCACTGTATGATTCAGGTTAGCGGTATCACTTTCAATCGTGGTTTCAAACTCCAGTCCTTTGCGCACACTCATGATTGCAATACCATGCGTGGCAATATTTCCGCTGATGATGACTTTATCTCCGGCTTCGATATTTTTATGATGAATATTGGCTTTCGGATGAATGATCCCGATACCGGAAGTATTGATGAAAATTTTATCTCCCTTGCCTTTTTCCACCACTTTGGTGTCGCCAGTCACAATCCGGATATTGGCTTTCTGCGCCGCTTCTTTGATGCTGGAAAGAATTTCCCAGAATTCGGTCATGGGAAGTCCCTCTTCTATAATAAAGGCCAGGGATAAGTATTGAGGAATAGCGCCGCACATAGCCAGGTCGTTGACCGTGCCGTAAATGGCGAGTTCTCCGATATTGCCCCCGGGGAAGAAGGCCGGCGTGATCACATAGCTATCCGTGCTGAAGGCCACTTTACCATTGAGTTCAAAACTGGCACCATCATGTTGCTGATCCAGCAGCTCATTTTTTAAAACATCAAATACACCGCTCTGCAATAGTTTATGGGTAAGCAGTCCGCCACTTCCATGACCAAGGGTTATTACATCAAAATCAAATTTGGGCATGGGGCAGGAGAGTTGCATATTACTTTTTTTAAAAAAATACACTGAAACTGATTCGGGCAAAAAACGGGGTGCCGGGAGTAAAATGAATTTCTGATACAGAGCCTGGTTCATTCTGTAATCGGCTTTCTGTATCAAATTGCGTCTCCTTCCATCGGGTATCAAAAAGATTCTGTATAGAAAGACCAGCTTCCCATTTTTTCATGGTATAATTGATGGCGGCATCGGTCACAAAGTAGCCTTTTGCCACTACTGAATTATCTTCATTCGCCGGACGGTCACCCATATACCGATAGCGCAGACTTCCATTCCATCCGTCAGCTTTACGGTAAGTAATTCCTCCCACACTTGTAAAACGGGGTGCGAGTGGCAGGTAATTTTCAGTTTCAGGCGTGTTTAATGCACGGGGATTTGTGAGGCTGATATCGATATCGGAATAAAGATTTTTAGCCAGTTCATATCGTAAAGAGAGATCCCAACCGGTTCGCTGTGTTTTCCCGCCCGGTTCCACCACCCCTTCATCCCCAACATAAACGAATTCCTGTTTCATCCATAAATACCAGAATGCAGTCTGAATCATCGCTTTTTTTCCAAGTTTGAAAATACCGCCCAGGTCACTGCCCCAGGCTGGGGTAACTACATCCTTTCCGTTACGTGCAACAGCTACCCGTGTATCATTGCTGTGGAATCCCTGACCGTTGAACCAGTACAACTGAACTTTATCATTGGCCCGGTAATTAATATTAAATTTTGGACTTACAATCACGGAAGTGGAGGATGATTTTGTAAATGCCAGCCTGTCATCATATCGATTGGTGAAATAATCAGACCTGATACCGGCGGTGATATCCCAGCGAGAGTTTAGTATTAGTTTTTCCTGTATATATATACCAGCATTCAGCTCCTGAATATCTCCCAGCATCAGCGGATTGGTGGTTTGTGTTCTGTTCTTTGTGCGTGAAAGTTCAATATCATTTATAATATCATACCTGGTTTGTAAGCCGGTGCTGAACTGGGCTTTCCTGCCGGACCATTCATGATCCTGCTGGTAGGACAAATTATAACCTGTTATGTGCCGGTCTTCTTTCTGGCGGATCTGATCTCCGTTTACCGGATCTTCCTTAAAAAAGGTGAAATTGGAATACAACTCAAAATTATAGTGGGAATAAAAGAACTGATTTCGTAAGACGGCTCCATTTCCCAGATTGTGCATCAATTCTGCTGAAGCATTATACCGGCTGGTCTTTCCACCTTCATTATCATCTATCGCCCCAAAAAATCCGATACTACCATCAGCAACGGCCCGGTCAGGGATCTGGCCACTGGCATTCCATTTACTGCTCAGTCCGGTTAATAATGCAGTGAGTGTGCTCTTTGCACCTGTACGGCCATGGTATTTGATCATTCCGTTGTATCGGTAAAAATTCTGGGGACTTTCAAAATATCCCTTGGTAAATGAACCTTCGCCGGCAATATACAGGCTCTGGTTTTTTTCACGGGCAGCAGTGCCCAGCAGATTAATACCGGTAATAGCCCTGATGGTATTGAACTGACCCGTTTCTATTTTTGCAAAATTGGAGGGCAGGTAGTTCTTTGTTTTAAAAGCAACGTATCCGGCAGTAGTCAGATTCCCTTTATCTGCCTGGTAGGGACCTTTATTAAAGCCCACTTTCTCGATCAGTTCAGGAATCAGAAAGTGAAGATCCGCATAGCCCTGTCCATGCGCATGACTCACCATATTTACCGGCAGTCCATCTACTGTTAGTTGAATATCGGTGCCATGGTCCAGGTCAAAGCCACGGAGGAAAATCTGCTCTGCCTTTCCTCCTCCGGCATGTTGTCCGATAAACAAACCTGGTACCAGCCTTAATACTTCCTGAGAATTAATAATCGGCCGGATATGAATATCAAGATCACTAATCGTCTTAAAAATTCCGTTTTTGGAAGAGGCCCTGACCAACACATCATTCAAGGTTGTGACTTTTACGGTCAGGTAAATGGTGCCGGAACCCAGTTCAGTCAGTTGAATGATTTTTGTTGCATACCCAATTGCTGTAATGATTAATGAATCGGTGCCATCTGGCAGGTTTTTAAATGAAACAAACCCATTTTCGTCTGATATTTCACTATATGTAAAGTCTGCAGAATAAACAGAGGCATCAGTTACCGGTGTTTTACTATTTTCCGCCACTAAGGTTATACCCTTTAGATTGTTTTGTGTAAAGCCGGCAACGGCCGTCAGGCAAAAAAAGAGAGCGATAAAAAGGCCCCTCATCGTATAAATTTTGGTTGTTATATGTTCAAGCCATTTGTACAGCATCTGAATAGTGATAATAAGCCGCACAAGCGCCCTCACTGCTTACCATCGGGGCTCCTAACGGGTGCTCCGGTTTGCAGTGACTGCCAAAATTCGGACACTGGAACGGTTTTTTCAAACCTTTCATAATATCGCCACTGATACAAGAAGGGTTTTCCAGCGCGGTGGGGATATCGATCCTGAACTTAACTCTTGAGTTATACTGTTTATACCGGTCATTCACTTCATAGCCACTCTGGGGAATGGTGCCGATACCCCGCCACATCCGGTCACTCACTTCAAACACCTGCTCCATGGTTTGTATAGCCATCCGGTTCCCTTCCCGCTGCACATAACGTGTATATTGGTTTTCCAGCTTGTATTCCCCTTTTTCCAGTTGTTGTACAGCCATTAAAATTCCCTGTAACAGATCCACCGGCTCAAATCCGGTAATCACTACGGGGGTCTTGTATTTCTCCACTACGGGATAATATTCTTCAGTGCCCATAATGGTACAAACATGCCCGGCCGCCAGAAATGCATCGATCTGGTTTTCCGGATCGCCCAGGATGGCTTCCATGGCGGGAGGAACCAATACATGGGAAGCAAGTATACTGTAATTAGTAACGCCGGATTTGTCGGCATGTACAATACTTAGCGCATTAGCCGGAGCGGTGGTTTCAAAACCTACAGCAAAGAAGACGACTTCTTTATCCGGGTTTTGTTTGGCCAGCTGTACTGCCTCCAATGGTGAATAGAGAATCCGCACATCGGCGCCTTCGGCTTTCGCTTCGAGCAGGCTTTTATGTGAACCAGGGACACGCAACATATCCCCGAAGGAACAAATAATAACATTGGGTTGCTTCGATAACCAGATTGCTTCGTCTATGATACTGACCGGTGTGACACAGACCGGACATCCAGGTCCATGCACCATGGTGATCTTATCCGGCAACATTTCCAGTATCCCGTTTTTCACGAGACTATGCGTTTGCCCGCCACAGATTTCCATGATCTTCCATGGCCGGGTGGTCACCTGGTGAATCTGCTCCAGGTATTGCTGCACCAGCTCGGGATCGCGATATTCGCTCAGGTATTTCATGTTAAATGATGTTTTTTTTAAGCTATGAGTGACGAGCAACGAGTTTCGAGTTTGATCTTGCTAATGACTTGAATTTTCTGCTCTTTAAGTCTCGTTGCTCGCAGCTCGTAACTCGATGCTGGTATCTTAGTTCTTTTCGTCCTTTAGTTCATCTACCTCCCCCATCGCCTTCAGATACTCAAACGTCTGCCTGGCTTCTTCTTCATCCACTTTGCCAATAGCCACGCCTACATGCACGAGTACATAGTCGCCCACCTGGGCTTCAGGAACCATGGAGAGATTGACTTCTTTGGTAATGCCGCCGAAAGATACTTTTCCTTGCCGG
>CAUJFR010000015.1 GCA_963169885.1 Bacteroidota bacterium | reverse complement strand
TCTGCAGAAGGTGTAAACCGGTTGATATAATAACTGCCCAGTTTACGGATCAGGGTATCCTGCTGTGCCGGCCGCCAGAAATGATTGGTTGCCGGATCATAACATTGCAGGTCGTTGAGACTTCCCAGCCAGAGATATCCGCGTGGATCTGTATACACAGCCTGCAGGATATTGGAAATATTAGCACCGGTTTTATCAAGCGGACTCCGGAAAGGTTTAAAACTAATGCCATCATAACGGAATAAACCGGTGCCGGTACCGGTCCAGATATACCCCTTTTTATCCTGGGTGATGCTGTAAATATATTTCTCCGGCAATCCGTCCTTGCTGCCGAAATTCACAAACCGGTTATTGGCAGGATCCTGACCCAGCAAGGGGATTGAAAATAAAAAAATCAACCATATAAAAAGCGCCCGGGACATGTTTTACTGTAAGTGGTCTAATAACGGAATATTCCATGTTAAACTTAGGCGTTTTTAGTATTCGGCGGATCTGTTGATTAAACGGGAGAAAAGAAGAAAGAACGGGCAGGGACGGAAAACAAAAATCTCCTGTCCGAAGTTCAGACAGGAGATACGGTAAGTCAATTATAGAAGTATAGTTCCGTATGTTGCCGGATCAATTCACCAGCACCACTTCTACCCTCCGGTTCTTCCACTGTAATCTTTCTTCGGCGGGATCTGCAGCAGGCTGCAGTTTGCTGTAAGCCTCCAGTTTAATCCGGTTCCGGTCAATCCCGTAAGAGGCCAGATAGTCCGCACAGACCTTTGAGCGACTGAGTGACAATTTATAATTAGACTCGAGGCTTCCCTTCATATCTGTATGCCCCTTCAACACTACAATCAAAGCAGGATCAGCTTTGAGTAACCGGATCACTTCGTTCAGATTGGCAAAACCGGCCCCATCCAGACTGGACCTGTCATAGGCAAAATAAATAGTAAAGCCGGGGAATACAGGAGCTGCTGTGGTAACTGCGGCAGGTGCAGCTACAGACTGTCGGGCCGGAATGGCCGGACAACCATAAAACTCCATCGTGCCCTTCTCCTGCGGACACCGGTCAATACTGTCGGCAATGCCATCCAGGTCCTTATCCGGGAAAACAGGCGCTTCCTCATTTTTTAGCTTTAACAAAGGTGCCGGTTGGGGTACAGGAACGAGCACCGATGCTGCATGCTTGCCACCTGATTTTTTTCCAAGTAAAACGCGTATCCCGACAGAAAGCCCGTAATAATAATCATTCTTTTTATTGTTACCTGCACGACTAAACCCATCCAGGTAATCGGAAGAAGTAAAACGATAGAGTCCTTCCAGATTAAATAGTAAGCGTTCATTCAGCCGGTAATTAAAACCCAGTCCAACAGGTACAGCCAGGATTATTGATGGCATCCCATAAGTGGAATCCTCCGCAACTTTATTTCGCAGGTTATCGGCCGCAAAATAACTAAAGACCGTCTGACTGCTGTTGCGCTGACTATTGAGTAAAAAACCTACCCCCGCTCCGGCCGATATATAAGGCTGAAAACGAAGTTCACGGTTAAACTGATGGCGGAAATAAAACTGATGGGAGACAGTTAATTCCGCAATCGTACTGCGGAAATAAAAACGGCGCAGCCCACGGTAGTATTGACTGGACTGGTATTTCATATCATCTCCTTCAAGGGTTGCCAGGGATAAGGCATATTGAAGTGATAAGTGCTGATTCAATGTTTTTGACAGGGTAAATGCCACCCCTGGTTTCACTGTTTTCCAGGAACCGGCAACAGACGGGGTCAGGTCACCCTGGTATACATAGAAGCCACTGTTGAAACCCAGGTGCCAGTCGCTTTTTACTTTAGTTACTTTTTGGGCCTGTGACTGAAAATTGAGTCCCAGTAATAAAACAATTCCCGCAATGGTATATTGACATGTTTTCATCTGCTGATCGGCCGTTCATGAAAAGGAGGGATTATTAAATTGGTATTTCGCAGAATGAATCTTTGCCAGGACTTTGCCGGTAAGGCAAAGGGGATGCAATACTACCCTGCAAATGGCAGGATTTATAATGTTTCGTTCTTCCTTCTTTGAATACAAGTATAGTTACTTAGGCCGGCCTGGCAGTAAACTAACAGATACCAGACCCTGGCCGGTGGCATGAGGGCAAACCGATTACTGACAGGTTTTCCGTTAAATCCAATCAGACCAGTTGACAGATAGCTGTTTAAAAGTATTGTATAAAGCCAGCTGATGACCTTTTCTGCGTCGTCCGATGTATAGCTGGTACCGGTTCATTCAACCGGTTAAAATTGTAATCATGCTTAAAACAGAACCAATGAAATCACTCCTGTCTATCCTGCTGACATTTACGCTGTCATTCCTTACTGTAAGTTGTACTAAATCCGGCGACGATGGTCTCGCCTGCGAAACCAACGAAACCACCCGTGTTACTTTTAAAAACACGACTTCCGTCTCCCAGCGTGTGGAAGTGGCTAAGACCTTCAATGCCCAGTTTGTACCATTGGACGCCGTCTTGTCCTTTGATCTGGCCCCTGGTGCAAGCAGTGTGAAGGAATTCAGCGATGGCCGCTATTTTATTCAATGGAAAAACAATTGTTCCTCTACCTGTGCGCAGTCAGCCTTTTATGCAAAAGAATTTTTGATGTGCGGAGATACGGAGGAAGCCCTGTAAGTTAGTCGGGAGTTGGTAGTTAGTAGTTAGTAGTCAACAGCCCCTTCTGAGGAATATTTCGTGGACATTCGTAGCGAACCCATTTGCCGAAGGCAAATCAATCCGTGTTTATCCGCGCTATCCGTGGCCTGCCTTTCTGTATTTTTCGTGCCCTCTTTGTGGCCTTTCGTGGCTACCCTTTTTTGCCGCAGGCAAATCAATCCGTGCATATCCGCGCTATCCGTGGCCTGCCTTTCTGTATTTTTCGTGCCCTTTTCCCGCATTTGGCGGGACAGGCGTGTATTTTAGTGGCCAATCCATTTTTTGCCGAATGCAAATCAATCCGTGCATATCCGCGTTATCCGTGGCCTGCCTTTCTGTATTATTTCGTGCCCTTTCGTGACCTTTCGTGGCTACCCTTTTTTGCCGCAGGCAAATCAATCCATGGCCAACCCTTTTGCCGCAGGCAAAACCACCCTAATTCATTTGCGCCACATCCGCTTCCACCGGCCTCTCCTTCGCCTCTTTGCGGTCACGGTAATATTTGAGGATACTCCGCCGTACCTGCTCGGCCAATACAAACTTCGGGTTATAGCTGCTGTAGATCTCGGCAGTCCGTTCGTTGGGATTATAATCCTGGGCGCAGAGTATGTCGTAGACTTTAAACAGTTTCAGGAAGGGCAGATCGATCACATATCGTCGCCGCACCAGGATGCTGCTGAAGATCTCACTCTTCCGTCTGGTCTTGATCCCGATACACAATCCAAAGGAGCGGGTATCTTCAATACCCAGGTTCTTAACTAGGTAGGATTTCAGTTCGCGGGCTTCCACGGAATTATCCTCCACCTGGAAGTTCAGTTCATTCGCGGCATGACGCATATTGATCATGAACTCCTCCAGCAGCAGGTTCCAGCCTTGCTTGTGCTCTTCTTTGATCCCCTTGATGAGGATGGATTTCCAGGCAGTACAACAGAGCTGAGTTATCCCGGTTTCCACACAGAACTCGCTGAGTTTTTTGAGGAAGGCCACACTGAAATATTCATCCCGGCGGTAGATCCCCAGCCAGTATTGATCGCCATACCGGTTCAATCCTTCGTAATAAGGAAGATTGAAAGGTGGCAAATAGGCTTTAACGGGTGCTGGTTTGAGATCCAGTCCCTCATTTTTCAGCAGGCTGAAAAGCTTGTCACCATTTGCAGCAGGATTGTCGATAAAATCCACTTCCCGGGATACGATCAGTTCATCCAGGAGCCGGGTTAGTTTGGGCAGATCTTTCGTGGCGGTCAGTTGGTCCCATTCATAAACCACATTGGTACGGGGAAACCGGATAAAGAGATGCCAGTAATGCGGACTCCCGGCAGCAGCAATCCAGTTGATATTACCGGTGAGCATGGGCGTGATACTCTGGTTATTGTCGCAGATATTCACT
>CAUJFR010000014.1 GCA_963169885.1 Bacteroidota bacterium | reverse complement strand
AATGGCTCATGAGCGTGGATGAGAAATGGTTCTGGGGCCCCACCAATAATTACTGCAAATGGTTCCACGTCTGCGAGCATGAATCGAATCATAACGGGCAGATGAAGTGGATAAGAGGAAGATTGAAGAAATAGTCATCCTTCGATACGTCCCGTGTAAATATTCTCATGCCCTGTAGATTACCTTGCGGGACTACTCAGGATGACAACAGCATTTCGATTCTTAAGAGGAAAGAGGCGAAGACCCCAACCCTGAAATATTGATATGAATATTGATAATGAGGAATGGGAGATACTATACCTACGAAACTGCCACTCGTTTTACGTGATCCGGCTGTTCCCTTCTTGCTTCTAGCGTCTTGCTTCTAGCTTTCTCGCAACCAATTTACTTCCGGATTGTTACTTTTGTTTATGACCGACGCCATCATCGCCCTGCTTTCCCTGATCGCCCTGGAAGTCATCCTCGGCATCGACAATATTATTTTTATTTCCATACTGGCCGATAAATTGCCCGATCAGCAGCGGAATAAACTGCGCTACTGGGGGATCGGACTGGCCATGGTGATGCGCTTGCTCTTACTTGCTGTTATTTCCTGGATCCTCAAATTGGATCAGACCCTTTTTACGCTTTTTGAAACCAAATTTTCCGGCAAAGGATTGATCCTGATTTTCGGCGGACTCTTTCTCATTTATAAAGCCACAAAAGAAATCTATCATAAAACCGAACAGGCAGAAGCCACACCCGGTGCAGGTCAGCAGGCCACTTTCTCCCGGCTCCTAGGAGAGATCATCGTGCTGGACCTGGTCTTTTCTGTGGATTCAATCATCACCGCTGTAGGCATGGCCCAGGATCTCTGGGTGATGTACACTGCTGTTGTGGTGACCGTGATTATCATGCTCATCGCCTCCCGGCCGATCAGTCAGTTCATTCACAAACACCCTTCCTTCAAGATACTGGCCCTCTGCTTCCTGCTGCTCATTGGGGTATCGCTGCTGGCCGAAGGTTTCAGTTTCGAAATTCCCAAAGGGTATATTTACTTCTCTATGGCTTTTGCCTTTTTGGTCGATATTATTCAGATGAAGACGGTCGGGAAGAAAGTCGATAGTCGTTAGTATGGGCTGTTCCCTTCTAGCTTCTCGCTTCTAGCTTCTAGCTTTTCTCTCCCTACCTTTGCACAAACGACAGCCCTTGCTACAAGCCTACTTCCGTTCCTTCCGGAACAATATCATTGGTATTGATACCACATTCAACAGTCCTTACGGTCTGCAGAAAATGATTTATGCCGACTGGACCGCCAGCGGACGGGCGTATCAGCCTATTGAGGACAAGCTGACCAAAGAGATCATGCCGCTGTTGGGAAATACGCATACGGAGACCACCGTCACCGGTACCGCCATGACCAGGGCCTATGAATTGTCCAAGCAGATCATCAAGAAACACGTGAATGCCGGTCCCGATGATGTGCTCATTTTTGCCGGTAGCGGTATGACCGGGGCAGTCAATAAACTTCAGCGATTACTGGGACTACGGATCCCCGAACGGATCATGGATTATGTAAAGGGTGGGCGACTGCCGGCGACGCATGAACTGGGAACACCCGTTCTTAAAATTCATGAACTGTTCAGCAATTACCTCGATGTGGATCCGCTCCTGAAACCAGTGATCTTTGTTTCGGAAATGGAACACCATTCCAACCAGACTTCCTGGCTGGAAACCATCGCTGATGTGGAGATCATCCCCAATGATGAGGATGGGAATATCTGTCTGCACTCCCTGACCCAACTACTCGAAAAATACAAAGACCGGCAACATAAGATCGCAGCCATCACTGGTTGTTCCAACGTGACTGGGATACAGACCCCTTATCATGAAGTAGCCAGGAAAGTACATGCCTATAACGGCCTCTGTTTTGTGGACTTTGCCTGTTCCGCTCCCTATGTGTCCATCAATATGCACCCGGAAGAAGAAGGCGCCCACCTGGATGCTGTTTTCTTTTCGCCACATAAATTCCTCGGTGGACAAGGCACACCCGGTGTACTGATTTTTCATAAGAAACTCTATAAAAATATCATTCCCGATCAGCCCGGTGGCGGTACGGTTACCTATACCAATCCCTGGAAGCAACACGAATACATCAATGATATCGAACACCGGGAGGATGGGGGGACACCGCCATTTTTACAAGGGATCAAGGCTGCATTAGCCGTAAAACTGAAGGAAGAGATGGGCGTGGAAAATATGCTGAAACGGGAAGAAGAACTGCTTAAAATAATATTTGATCGCTTACCAAATGTACCGGGTATTGAAATCCTCGAAGGACAAACCACGCATCGCCTGGGTGTGATCTCCTTTATTCTCCGCGGCACTCATTTCAATCTGGTGGTGAAATTACTCAACGACCGTTTTGGTATCCAGACCCGCGGTGGCTGTGCCTGTGCCGGTACCTATGGTCATATGCTGCTTCATGTGGATCAGCTGCATTCCTTCGCTATCCTGGAAGAAATGCACAAAGGCGATCTCTCCTGCAAGCCCGGCTGGATCCGGATGTCCATCCACCCGGTCATGACCAATGAAGAAGTGGAATTTATCCTCGATGCCATTGAACAGGTGGCTGCCAACTATGCTGAATGGAAGAAAGAATATATCTATGAACCAGACACTAACGAGTACCATCATGCGTCGTTTAAGGATGAAATGACGGAGACGGTGGGGCGGTGGTTCGGGAACTAGTCGGGAGTTAGTAGTCGGGAGTCGGGAGACAACAGCCCCTTCTAACTAGTCGGGAGTCGCGAGTCGGGAGTCGGGAGTCAACAGCCCCTTCTTAGGAGGTTGAATCATAAATGCCCACCATCTACTCGTTTTACGTAATACAGCTCGTACCTTGTACAACAGCCGTTGTCACCCTGAGCGTGCCGAAGGGTGAAAAGCACGAAGTACATTTTGGTTGGTAGTGCTTCGGCAGGCCTGCCTGTCCGGCAGGCAGGCTCAGCATGACAACAACTATCAGCTACACGTTTTACGTAATGCAGCTCGTACCTCATACCTCATACCTTGTATTAAAAAAAACTGCCCTGTCTCCAGGGCAGCTGCTCAGGGTTAAAGATGAAATTATTCGCTTAATACAATCCGGCCGAGATCGGTTTTGATACCGGACATGATTTCAACATTTTCAATCAGCATTGGTACAAACTGAGGATTGATCGGCTTGATCTGCACTTTGTATAATCCGGGCTCGAGATCTTCGAGTACCAGGATGCCTTCGGTGGCATTCATGGCATAAGGACCGGACGTAAACTGATCATTAAATACAGTCACCACCGCTTTTGCTTCCAGGGGGGCTACCTGTATCACCATTGCGCCGGTGATACCTGCGGGCGGATCAAATTGCTGAAAATCGGGAATTGTTTTGCCGGTACTGGCCGGATTGGTTGAAGTACTGCCGCCTGCCGGGTCAAGTGTATCTTTAGAACAACTGAACAGGGTAAATACGACAGAAAAAAGCAGGGCAATGATTGCCAGGGGGTACTTGTTTTTCATAAGGTTCGATTAAAAGGGTAAATTGTTAACCCCCGTAAGGTATATACGTAATTCCTGCTACGCAATTTATGCCAACGGTAATTTTTATAATTGAGGGTTTTCATTTAGCCCGACTGGGTTGTTATTATTAAATGAGCAGCCAGTCTGTCGGAGATGTACAGGTCTTTTTAGATGAATGTGCCAATAAGTAGATTGCAAAAAAAAGCCCCTCTGTAGAAACAGCGGGACTTTTAAGTAATGGTTCTGATTAAGCAGGTATAACTACAAGTTGTAGTAAGCCGTGTTGCTGTGATTTATTTTAGCAACCGGAGCTGATTTCATTTGATACCCGGATTTGCCGGTTTCCTGTTGCGGAATGGGCGGCGTTACCGGTACTTCTGTTTTCTTGGCATGGATCTGCGCCAGGGTAGGAGCAATAACCAATGAAACAATGGACATCAGTTTGATCAGGATGTTCATGGAAGGACCTGAAGTATCTTTAAACGGATCCCCAACGGTATCTCCGGTTACAGATGCTTTGTGCGGTTCTGATTTCTTATAATACATTTCACCG
>CAUJFR010000013.1 GCA_963169885.1 Bacteroidota bacterium | reverse complement strand
GGAGTTTTTGGTGGTTAATTTTAGTTGAAAGCGGAATAATTAATAATTATTAAATTATTAATTATTTGACAATCATTTAAATACAAAGATTTACTAAAATTTATATTAAGACAAGGAAATTGATGATTTCCGGGTTTAATATGTACAATTTTCCCTAATCATAAACCGCTGCGCCTTTCAGTGGCTGACTACTAACTACTATCTGCTAACTACGAACTATCTTAAATCCCTGGGCACCAGGCTTAACATTTGCAGCCGCCATCCGGACGGTCTGTTCAATCCGTTTCAACCTGGTTTCAGGTCGCTTTGCACTGAAAATCCAGGACAGAAACTGCTTCCGGATACTCTGGCTGAAGGCCTTAAAATTTTCACCAGCTTGCTTATTCTTTGCAAAAAGACGGGCCAGATCTGGCGGTACCTGGTTCAGCGCAGCTGCTTCATCGGATGCAGTTAATGTTTCCCAGCTGCCATTCTTTTTGGCAATCTCGATGGGAGCCATTCCAGCCGGCGTCATCAGGCCCTGACTGATCAGTTGCGCTACCCGCTTTTTGTTCAACGCACTCCAGACACTTTTGGGTTTCCGGGGTGTGAATTTCAACATGGACCGGTCTTCGTCCAATTTGCCCGGCAAACTATCAATCCATCCAAAACACAGGGCTTCTTCCACCGCTTCATCATACAATAGTCCGCGTAAACCAGTATGCTTTTTATAATAGACCAGCCAGATACCCGCCGAGCGGTTATGTTCTTTTTCCAGCCATTTTCTCCAGGCTTTCCGGTCTTTCGGGTGTATCGATTTATAGGTTGTTGCCGCCATCCGTAAATGTAAAAATATCCTGGTTTATTCCCATGAAAATGAGCCTCCGGGTACGACCTGCGTCGCCACTTAATGACCCTGGAAATTGAGGTATTTCTTATCCCCATCTGTGAATAACTCTAAATCCGTTCCGGCAGACCGGTTTTGGTATATTTGCCCGAATGACCGGGCCGGAATGGCTGGTCATTACAACGCGAAACCGAAAGGCATTTCATTACTATTCAGCACGTACCGTGACCATGGCAAAGGACAAAGACACAACGAACCTGTTTGACTATACGGAAGACAGTATCAAATCACTCGACTGGAAAGAGCATATCCGGCTTCGTCCCGGTATGTATATTGGTAAACTGGGCGATGGCGCATCCCCGGATGATGGCATCTATGTACTCGTGAAGGAAGTCATGGATAACTGTATCGATGAGTACACCATGGGGTACGGGAAGGCCGTGGAACTGGCCATTGAAGGCAAGACGGTAACGGTCCGAGACTATGGCCGGGGTATCCCACTCGGGAAAGTGGTGGATGTGGTGAGCAAGATCAATACGGGTGCCAAATACGACAGCAAGGCTTTCCAGAAATCGGTCGGTCTGAACGGGGTGGGAACCAAGGCAGTGAATGCCCTCAGCTATTATTTTAAAGTTACTGCCATCCGTGACGGAAAGGAAAAGACCGCAGAGTTTGAAAGAGGCGTACTGATTAAAGAACACAAGGAGGCCAAAACCACGGAAGCCAATGGCACCATGGTTACTTTCATACCGGATGAAACCGTTTTTAAGAATTATAAATTTCTTCCGGAATTCCTGGAAAACCAGATATGGAACTATTGTTTCCTCAATGCCGGATTGAAGATTCATTTCAATGGCAAGACCTTTCTCAGTAAAAACGGATTGCTCGATCTGTTGCAACGGAAAACCAATGAAGATGAGATCCGTTATCCGATCATCCATATAACCGGGGAGGATATTGAAGTGGCCATTACCCATAACAATGATTATGGGGAAGATATTTACAGTTTTGTCAACGGACAACATACCACGCAGGGTGGTACCCATCAGCAGGCGTTCCGCGAAGCGTATGTAAAAACAATCCGTGATTTCTTTAAGAAAGATTATGATGCCTCCGATATACGTACCGGGATCGTGGCGGCTGTTTCCGTTCGTGTGGTGGAGCCTGTTTTCGAATCACAGACCAAGACCAAACTGGGTTCAGTAAATGTGGATATTGACGGGCCCAGTATGAAACAGTTTGTAGGTGATTTTATGTCCCGCGAACTGGATAATTTTCTCCATAAAAATCCCACGATTGCCGAAGCCCTGAAGAAGCGGATCGAGCAGAGTGAACGGGAGCGTAAAGAACTGGCGGGTATTAAAAAACTGGCCAACGAACGGGCGAAAAAAGCCAACCTGCATAACAGGAAACTCCGGGATTGCCGGTATCACCTGGATGATGACGCACCTGCCAAAAACAAGGAAGAGTTTGTCGCCAAACAAAAAGAAACCACCATTTTCATTACAGAAGGGGATAGTGCCAGCGGATCCATCACCAAGGCGAGGAATGTGGAAACCCAGGCCGTATTCAGTCTGCGGGGTAAACCACTTAACTGTTTTGGCCTGACGAAAAAAGTGGTATACGAAAACGAAGAGTTCAACCTGCTGCAACATGCCCTGAATATTGAGGAAGGTCTGGAAGGCTTGCGTTTCAACAATGTTGTTATCGCTACCGATGCGGATGTGGATGGAATGCATATCCGCCTCCTGCTGATGACTTTTTTCCTGCAGTTTTTCCCTGACCTGGTGAAGCATGAAAAAGTATATGTGCTGGAGACCCCTTTATTCAGGGTCAGAAATAAACAGGAGACGATTTACTGTTACGACGAAAGTGAAAAGCAGGCGGCTATGAAAAAACTGGGTACTAAACCGGAAGTCACCCGATTCAAAGGACTTGGAGAAATCAGTCCGGATGAATTTGCGCAGTTTATAGCACAGGATATGCGGAAGCAGCTGATGCGGGTGGAAGAAGGGGATCATATTCAGCACCTGCTGGAATATTATATGGGCAAAAACACCCCGGACCGTCAGGAATTTATTATCAGTAATCTCCGTATCGAAACGGATAAAGTGGAAGAACCTGCCTGATTATGTTTGAATTTCACGCCGATAGGAAAAGATATTTTGACATTCAGGTAATGAATGCGGAGAAGTATGTCATTCCTTTTATAGAAGAAAAATTTCCCCTGAAACCCGGTATGCGGGTATTGGAAATCGGTTGCGGTGAAGGCGGGGTCTTAAAAGCATTTATCAACCGCGGTTGCGAAGGAGTGGGCGTGGAACTGGACGCCCCGCGTATTGATCATGCCCGGGAGTATTTACCTGAAGATATAGCTGCCGGCCGTCTCCGTTTCGTGGTAAAAGATATCTACCTGGTGGATACGGAGAAAGATTTCAATGGATTATTTGATATCATTCTGCTGAAGGATGTGATAGAACATATTCATGACCAGCCAAAACTGATTGGCTGGATGAAAAAATTTCTGAAGCCGGGCGGCATTATCTTCTTTGGTTTCCCGCCATGGTATATGCCTTTTGGCGGACATCAGCAGATCTGTAAATCAAAAATTTCCCGCTTACCTTATATCCATTTGTTGCCCGGTTTTCTTTATAAAGCGATCCTGAAGAATCGGAAAGAGAATGTGGAAGAGATGATGGAGATACGCGAAACGGGCATCAGTATTGAACGTTTTGAGCGTATCTGTCGTG